>CANLCA010000514.1 GCA_947487925.1 Verrucomicrobiales bacterium
ACGGCACGCCTCGTCCGTCGCAAAACGCCCGTCGAAGTCCAGTTCGTCCAGTGGATAATCTTCATCCATGACCCAAACCACTACCGGTTGGGGGTACTGTCGTCAATTGAATAGCCCGGTTCCAAGAATGTGACGCCGGATCAGTGAGATGTCTAAAGTGGTCACCCCACGGTTGGGTGTGGTGTCACTGGTTCGGCTGGGTGTGATGGAATACGTGCCGGACGCCCCGGTGATAAACTGAAATCGCCCATCAACCGGGGTTGAGAGGCTCTTTTCCCCATCCCCACTCAACGCGACTGTCACTCCGGAAATCGAAGCACCCCCAGCATAATAACTCACGGCCCCCGAAATCTGGACAGGTCGACCCGGTAATACTGTCACGCCCCGAATCCAAGCGGTGGACCGAATGGTGTTCTGGTTGTCGAACAGGTCCACGTACAAGCTCATCGGCGACGCCAAAAGTTCGAGTGGTATCCGGGCCGCCACTTGGTGGGCCTCGGAAAAACTGAACTCCGCGGCATCCCCGGGCCACGCGGCCGCCTCATGCCGCATGTCCTCCATGGAAATGCCGGTCGTCCCTTCCCCTCCGGGTGACCACAGGGTTCCGCTGACATCCGTCGTGAGCAGAATCGATGTCGCGGTTTGCGGAGTGTTCTGCAGCGTTAACGTCAACGAGTCCGGAAAAACCGCCGGAGTCAACATCTCATTCGAAGCAAATCCGATGTCGAAGGCGAGATACGGGTTGGCGAAGGCCGGTTGTGCAACGGGCACGGCATACGAAATCAACGCACCCGCGCTGTCCGCAATCAGATAGGTCACGCCGTCCAACTCTGTGACCTGCGCCGCGCCTCGCGGACACGACAACAGCCAGCACGAGGCGATAACCCTGCCCAGGAATGCTTTCCAACGACCAAGTTTATCAGTCATACACCACGGGATCAAAAACACACCCGCTACCCAATTACGCAAGGTTCGACGTAAGACTCATGGACTGAAGCCGTCATGGCAGAGCAACGCTCAACTCCCACTCAGCCGTGTCATGATGTCCAAATAGGAACGCAAAACTGGCCGATGGCTATACAGAAAATTGCCAGTCCTGGCAAGCTTTCAGTCGAACGAGCAACGGGATGGAAACAAACCCAGGAAGAGACCAAAGCAAGACCCAGTATTCCAAATTGGGAGCTCTCCAGATTAAGGGACCGCACCCCCCACGTTGCACAGAGGCCCATTGCCTCAACTTCACCTCTTTGTATTAGGTCACGAGTTCCCAGACTCAACCTTCTGGAGCTTCAAGAAATGGCTCGCTAACGGAAACTCAAATCGTTGTTTTCATTTCCTATATCGAGCGTGGTCCTCAACCGATAATACCTCTGGCCTGAACCCGGAGGTATGTCGGAGACCACCACGTCTCCCCCATCTCCAGGAAACACTTTTATCGTCTTCCACAGCGGCTTAGAGAGGGAGTCTGTGTAGTCCAATGCGTAGTTCAACCCCATCATCGTTGGTATGGAGAGCGCGAAGGCTCCGGGCCGCTTCTCCGCGCCTGACCTATCATGGATCGCATGGACCCGCAACCGCACGTCCTCCGGGCCGCCCCCAATCCAAATCGAACCCTCCCCCAAGGTCGCGTTGGAAAGAGCCGAGTCCACTGTGATTTCCGCGGCGGCTGGTGATCTCAGGAATCGCACCGGAGTCACGGCGGAACGGGTGCTCAGCGCCTTGAACCGCAACCGCAGCAGCACCGAGCCGTCTCGCAAGGATCGGCCGGTTCCCATCTCATCGTCCCATGAACAAACAAGTCGTCCATTACCGGAGGCCGAGAGATTGAAGTGGGAAGCCTCAAGCCCGACTAAACCCTCACGGTCCAATCCTTCGAACTCGATCCAACGGGGGTTCCAACCTAAGGTGAATTGGAAACTCGTGATGCTTTCGAACCCCGAAACTCGCAAAGGCATCTCGATCTTCCCGCCGCCGGCAACACGCACCGCCGGCAATGAAAATGAGATAGACTTCGCCCCAGTGGTAGAATCCGTCAAACTCGGTGTCGCCAGGGATGAGTCGCCCAGACTCTGGCCACCCGGTGCTGAGGCTGATGTCCAAGAGTTGTTCACGTCACCCAATCGGATGCCGACAAAATCTTGGCCTGCGCGGGATGAAGTCAGTCCCACATAATGTCTCGATGGATTGAAGTTCCAAGGCGCGTTTGGATTGGGAAAAACAAGATCTGACGGCAGGAATTGCCAGGCTCCCTTCGGCAAAGTTGTGGAAATTCCCAGGATCAGGCGCCGAATGTAGGTGATGTCCAGCGTCGTCACGGAGCCAGAGCCATTCACATCCGCCGCGAGAAGTTTGTAGGGCGAATCCAAGGGTGCGATCCCAAGGATCTGACGCCGGATCAAGACGATGTCCAAGGTCGATACGCCCTGGGATCGGGGGATTTCATCGGGCTTCGATGCACTGAGCGCATAATCCAGTCCCGTGTTGGCTCTCAGCGTAAACCCGCCTGAATCATCCGTGGTTGTCACTTGGGAGAAACCGCCTTCCAACAACACCTGAACTCCAGCGATCGCAGGTCCGCTGCTGGAATGATAACGGACTGTCCCTGACACATCCACCATGCTGGAGACTGTCATATCTCCAGCGGTCACGGAGTAAGGTACTGACCTCGCATCCGTATTCACAATCTCAACGATGGTTGGATGACCATCAAGCAGTAATCCCAGGTTGGAGCCTGGAGCTCCCACAATCAGGAAGTTCAACTCAAACAGCACCGAACCGTCACTCAAGGATTTCGATGTGCCCTCGGGATCATCCCACGAAACCGAAAACACGCCAGCTGATGCTTCGCTCAGGTTGAAATTCCCCGCTGAAAAGCCAGAGACACCAAAACCGGCGACATTCTGCAGGGACCCAACCGTCGGAGCCCAGTGCATCGAAAATTGGAACGAGGAGATGGACTTGAATCCCCGCACACGGACGGGAACAGAAACAACCGTACCGACGACGCTGTTGGCTTGGGAGATGATAAACTCGACGTGAGCCGCAACGATCACGGTGAAACTCCGTTCGGCGTGAAGACCGCCTTCATCGCTGACCCTCACGGTGATCAAATGGCTGCCCGACGCTTGCGCCTCCGAGGGGATCCAAGTTAACAGGCCGGTGGTTGAGTTGATGACGGCACCACTTGGCGCTCCAGACCCGAGCGCAAAGCTCAACGAGTTGGCCGGCAAGTCGCTGTCGCTC
>CANLCA010000515.1 GCA_947487925.1 Verrucomicrobiales bacterium
GGATTGCTGATGAATCTCGGCGGTGATGACGTTTTCTCCCGCCACCAAAAAACCGGGCGGAACATTGGCGGACAGGAACACGGTTCCATCATCGCTCGCATTGGTCAGCGCGAGCGTGCCATTGGTGATCGTCCCTGCGGGAAGATTGTCCCTAAAGACCTCGCGCCCGTTCAAGTAAACGACGACGCCGTCGTCGCGCAACACACGCAACTGCCCCACCACGTAGGGCGCGGGATTGTCCACGCGGAAGCGGTGCCGAAAGTAATAGGTGATGAATCTAGTTGGCGCGTTGGAGCAGCACAACACCGTGGCTTCAGGGCGACCGTTGCGCAGGTCGCCATATCCCAATTCCGCCGGTCCGCTGGCCCAGGAAGCGTCGTTGAACGACGGGGCAATCCAGTTGGTTCCCTGATCCGAACCGTCATCGAGGTATTTCCAGACGCTCTTCGAGGCGACCAGAATCTCGCCGCGGGCGGGGGTCATCCAACACAATAAGCCGCCGAGGACGGCGGCCACAACACTACCTTTCATCGCTTTGCGTCCCCGCATACGTGGGTGAATGGCTCAAGAAACGACATCGATAGTCTCGAGTCAACATTGCACAAAAAGATACACCTATTGGGCGGAATCTGTACATATGAAGAGGGTGAATACTGCGAGCCCGCGCATCGCTCATGAAACGCGGACAAACGAGCTGGGGGGCTGCCGGCACCGCGCGGCCAGCCTCCCGCTCTGGTCGTCAAACTGCCAACCGCTGTTGTCCAGTTGCCGTCCAGGGCAGTCAAGCGGTGGCCTCGGATCATCCAGTCACCGTTCTTGCACGCGGGAAAGAGAAAGGGGTCACCCATTAGGGCACACCTTCAGTTCTTGATAATGGCTACTCCCTGCGCGACTTTCTCCGCCGGTTGAAGCCGCTGGTGTAGGTGCCCAGAACCACTTCATGCCCGCGACCAGATTCGGCTGGGGCGTCTCGACCACCAGATGAAATTGATTTGGCATGTGGACATAGACATGAACCTGCCAGCCCGTTTTGGAGCAAGTCTCGCCGAGGGTTTCGACGAAACGCTGCCGATCCGCCTCGTCGTGGAAGATGGGTTCGTGACGATTGCCCCGATTCATGACGTCATAAATCGCGCCGGTATACTCGACTCTCAACTTGCGCGCAATGACCCGAGAGTGGTCGAGACCGCCTAAGTGGTCAATATCAAGAACCGCAAGGCGTCGCCTTCGTCTCTCGCCTGCTCCAAGTAGGTGATGTGTGACCCAGGTGAAGGATGTCGAAGCAACCGTGCGTCACGACTATCCGTTTTCCTTGGGAACGGTACTTCCTCCCCCATTCTGCGACGCTGACCCATGGAAGGATCTTATGTTGGAAGTTGAACTTCATTGGTTTGAACCGGATGCGAGGGCGATCCAGGCGGCTGGCTCTACACGAGAAACGGCGCTTGATCCAAGGGAATCTTCGCGGAGCTGGTAAATGAATCGAACCAAACCGGCTCGTTTTTGAACCCATGTCGCCAGCGGGCGTTGAATTACGCTACAAGGCTGACGGTGAATGCGGCTGATGCAGTATTTCTTACGCTGCCCCTTCAGTCAGGCGCGGATGATTCAGGTGACGGTTGAGGGCCCGCCGCAGATTCATGGGAGGACCGCAGGTTGAAATGGTAAAAAGGAGAATAGAATCGGGGTGCCAGCAGCAACATCGGCGAAACATCGGCGAATCGTTGCGGCCAGTTTTGAACGTTTGCCATTGTCTGCAAACTCTGAAAAAGATGGAAAGTTCGCTCTGAATCTACTTTTCGAAGGGGATCATGGGACAGCAAGGCGTCAGCATCCGTTTCTCATCGTTGTTCCCAGCGTTCTTTCTTGCTCCAATCAATCTCCGACGTCTATCGTGGAATTACGATCCGAAACCAAATTCCTGGTAGTCCATCATGAACCTGCAGGCCGCGTTGGATCATCGCAGCCAGGTGGAGCAATTCCTGCTCAAGCACCGGACCGGGCTTCTCACGCTGCTGTTCACCGACATCGTCGGCTCAACTCAACTCAAGCAAGGGTTGGGGGATACGCATGCCGTCCTGAACATCCAGCGCCACCACGCCCTGGTCCGCGAGACCCTCAAGTCGTTCACTGAAGCCGAGGAGATCAGCACCGCCGGTGACTCGTTCTTCATCGTTTTCGCCAAGCCGTCCGATGCCGTCAAATTCGCCCTGGTTCTTCAAGCCGCCATGCGCCGACTCGCCGGGGAGAGCGGGGTCGCCATTGCCGATCGGATCGGCATCCATTTGGGCGAAGTGTTTATCGAGGAGCGCGAGGACTCAAACAAGCCCAAGGATCTCTACGGTCTTCAGGTGGATACATGCGCCCGGGTCATGTCCCTTGCGGAAGGTGGACAGATTTTGCTGACGCGATCGCCGTTCGACAATGCGCGGCAAGTGCTCAAAGGACGAGATCGGGCAGGGCTCGAAGCACTGGCTTGGCTGAACCATGGGCCTTATCTGCTCAAGGGAGTCGAGGAACCGCTGGAAATCTGTGAGGTAGGCGAGACCGGGCTTTCGCCCCTGAGCGCACCCGCCAACAGCGAGAAGGCCCAACGTCATGTTTCGGCGGGTCAGGAACCGGTGCTGGGCTGGCGTCCGGCCGTGGGCCAGCCCGTGCCCGGGACGCGATGGGTGTTGGAGGAAAAACTGGGTGAGGGTGGCTTTGGGGAAGTCTGGCTGGGGATGCACGAGCAACTCAAAGAGAAGCGGGTGTTCAAGTTTTGCTTCCGAGCGGACCGAGTGAGGTCGTTGCGGCGCGAGGTGACTTTGTTCCGAGTATTGAAGGAACGGGTGGGGGAACATCCGAACATCGCGGCGGTGCGCGAAGTGTTCTTCGACGAGCCGCCGTATTACATCGAGCTGGAGTATGTGGCGGGGCGCGATTTGAAAACGTGGTGCGAAGCGCAGGGCGGAGTGGACGAGGTGCCACTGGAGACACGAATCGAGATCGCGGCGCAGATTGCCGAAGGTCTGCAGGCCGCGCACGAGGCCGGAGTGATCCATCGGGATGTGAAACCCGGCAACGTCCTAATCTCTCAACCCTCGACCCTCAACCCTCAACCGTCGGTCAAACTCACCGACTTCGGCATCGGCCAAGTCGTCTCCGAGGAAATTCTAGGTGGAAGAACGCCCGCGGGAGGACCTCGCGCAACTGTTGGCGAAAACGCTTTTGGTGAAGAAAGTTCGACCAGACGATCA
>CANLCA010000516.1 GCA_947487925.1 Verrucomicrobiales bacterium
CCGGCTCCGCCCGCGCGCCCAGGAAACGATTCGCGTCGGCGGCTCGGAACGCGTCTGGGAACGCGTCTGGACTCCCCTGCAACTCGAGGACTACCGGCTCGATTTCCGCACGGCCATCGTAACTGATAACGCCGAAACTGCGGCTTATGCCGTCAGCTACATCCTGAGCGACCACGATCGAACCGGCCTGGTCTTGAGGGTCGGCAGCGACTTCCACGCAAAAATCTACCTGAACGAGCGGGAAATCTACCGGCGCGTCAACCCCGCCACGGCCGAACCCGACCGCGACACGGTGGCCGGGGTCGAACTCAAAGCCGGCCTGAACGTGCTGGTGTTCAAGGTGGTCAGAGAGGGCTTCGGTCATCCCTGGAGCGGCTCCGTGCGTTTTACCACCGCCGACGGCAGCCCGGTGGACGGTTTGACCGTCACTCTGGACCCAGACGCAAAGAACTGAGCGGCGCCGCATCCGATTTACTGTCGGAGTGTTCGCTTGGATGGCGATACACACTTGTGCGCTGCCGCATCGAACCGGTTCCAGATCTTGCTCTTCACGGGTTTTCCGTGAATTTGCCGCCTGCTTTCGATTTGAAAGTTCCTGGGCCATGCCTACTGTTCCTCCACCCTCGCGTTCAGCCGGTCGCGAACGCCTGGCCTTCAAACCTGCTATGCCCGAAGATCAATCCGTCACGCGCTGGATCGCCAACCTCAAACAGGGGGATGAAACCGCCGCGGAATCTCTTTGGCAAAGGTACTTCCAGCGCCGAGCGGGGCTGGCCCGGCAACGGCTGGGCGACGGCGACCGCCGGGTGCAGGACGAGGATGACATTGCCCTCAGCGTCTTCAAAAGCCTTTGCGGTCGGGCCGAACGGGACGATCTGGCCGAATTGGAAGGGCGCGACGACCTTTGGCGTCTGCTCGCCACCATCACTGTCCGCAAAGCCGCCGGGCAAATTCGCGACGCCGGCCGGCTAAAGCCCCACGCCCGAGTTTCTGCACCAGCTCGCCGAAGAGCATCATCGCCTGCTCGCCGCCTTGGACAACGAAATGCTCCGAAAGATCGCCTTGTGGAAAAAGTTACCGAAGCCCGTGCTGCCGGCAGGCTCCGCGTCCTGCGGCAGTATTTGAGAGCGCAGATCCTCCAGCAGGCATCCGGGATTGTCCGCGTTGTAGCCTGCCATCTCCAGGAAGCGTGACTTGTCCGCCCGCGCCAGCGGAACCAGCAAGTAGTGCGTCAACTTCTCAATGGGAATCACGCTATCAGCCGGAAGTTTCATGCACCCGAGCATGTCACGCAGCCATGCTTCAATGAGCCGAGCACGTCAAACACAACAGCAATCACTCGCCCACAAGGCTGGAGATATTTCGGCATCGTGGCGAGAAGAAATCCAGAATAGCTGGATACCGATCTGAGCGAGATGTCGGGAAGTTCGATTCTTCGAACTTGGAAACGAGAGTTCCACTTCCCAAATTGGGGTAAACAGAACCAAAAGAAATGCTGGGGAAAACTCGATTTCTGGGCATTTTGTCGATTTAATACTTCTCACAAAACTTCCCAATTGCGTGCCCGAGATTTACTTACCAGTTATCAACTACTTGTAAATGTGGCAGTTGCAGAAGTTGGAGCAGGTGAAGGGAATCGAACCCTCGTGAATGTACCGCACCGGTTTCTTGGGGAAACCCAATGATTCAAGGGCGAAAGTGAAGCGAAACACCATCATTCCAAGGCACCGGATGGACTTCGAGCAGGCTCCTCACCACTGGATACCATTCCCTGCCGCAAGATTGTTCGTGTCAAGGAAGCTTCAGGCGATTAGTGGACGCATCTCGGGACATTCGCGCGGATCAAGACCGGGCTTTTCCAACACCTGAACCTCTTATTCCGGCATCACGACCTCCTCGCACAGCGTGGGCTTGAATCGGGCGAGCAGCTTAATATGCTGAAGCTCATGCGGAAGTCGAAGAACAACGCGGCGTGGCAGAACCTGCTAGCCATCGCAGACGGGCTGAAGTTTCTGCCGCATCGCATCAGTCATTTGCTGGACGAGAAGGGACGTCATGAATTGCAACTGCCGGAGGGCTTTCCGTTTGTGATCAGCTTGTTTCACTTTCGCGCGGGAGCAATCACCCCGCGACTTACCTGGCATCAGCGGCTGGAGCTGTTGGTGCCGCTGGACGGCCCCTTGAGCGAACGCATGGGGGGGCATGTGGTGGAACTACAACCCGGCGACGTGCTGGTCGTAGACCATCTCAAGCCGCATCAGGTGGTCGATGTCCCGGACCTCGACACCCGGGCGTTGGTCATCTCATTTCTGCCGGAATGTGTTTTCACCGCCGGCGGGCCGCCGACGGATTACGCCTTTCTGATTCCCTTTCACCGGAAGGTTGAAGGTCATCCGCACGTCCTGCGCGCCGTCTCAGAGAAGTCCGGAGACACACATGAGGCTTTGGCCCGTCTGTTGAGTTGTTATTTCGGCAAGGGCAACCCCCATCGCGAGGCGGGCTGCAAGGCGTGGCTCCTGGTGTTGTTGAATTCTTTGATCCATGAGTTTCGGGATTCCTCGCTCCAACGAGTCGAACTGCTGGAGCGCCGGAAGCAGGCGGACCAGCTCAAGCCGCTGTTTGACCATGTGCGCGAACATTACGCCACCCGGGTTTCATTGGAGACCGCCGCCGGGATGTGTGGCATGAGCAAGGCGCAGTTTGGACGCACGTTCAAACACGCTTCGGGGGTGACGCTCAGCAGCTACCTCAACCAGGTCCGCATGACGCACGCCGTGGAGTTGCTGGAAGGAACGCGTGAGTCCATCGCGGAAATTGCATTCCAGCTTGGGTTTAGTGATCAGAGCCACTTCGATCGCCGGTTTCGGCGGACCTTTGGGAGGACGCCGAGGGAGCATCGGGCCAGGCTGATGGTGCGCGGCTGAACAGTCCGTTGCAGTTTCCCCTCTGTGTCCTCCCAAACTCCGTGCTGAAAACCCGGATCCGGGTGCACATTAACCGCGGAGAAAGTGAGGACGCACAGGGGATGCGGTCTCTGAACCCTCAGGGGTTGGTCTGGGTTGTCAATTTCGTTCTACAGATTTGGTGGACAGGGCTATTCAATTGACGACAGTACCCCCAACCTGTTGTGGTAGGGAGTCGGGCAACGGCCTACCGCCGACCATTTTTTTGTAGGGGGAAGGCTCGACTTGGACAGATTGCTGGATCAACCGGTAGAATAACTTGCCTCTGGATC
>CANLCA010000517.1 GCA_947487925.1 Verrucomicrobiales bacterium
TAATGTTCCCATTCGGTCTTAATTCGGTCCTCTTTCCGTGGTTGAGGCCTCCATTTTCCACTGTTTAACGTTCCCCCTGTCGTGGTGAACCTTTTCACACCAGTCCCTGCCTGCTGGATCTGCGGTGGCACCTCGTTTGCTCCCTACCACCGCCTGCGGATGGACCTCTCCATCTACGAAAGCCAGGATTCTGAGCTGGCGAAGTATCGCGACCTCACGCTTCAGCTTCAGCGCTGTGCGCAATGCGGTTTTGGACAGCCCGAGGCGCTTCCCACTCTCCCGAGGTTTTTTGACAGAATGTACGATCAGCGATGGTCGGATGACTGGATCCACAACGAATTCGTGTGTGGTTCGAAGGACGTCATTTTTCGACGCACACTCGACTCGATAAAGCACCGCAGTGGTGTGGCGGAACCCAGGCGGCTGCTGGATGTGGGGGCGCACGTGGGCCGGTTGCTCCACATCGCCAAACACCGAGGTTGGGTTTGTCAGGGAATTGAGTTAAATCCAAAGACCCGGGCCTACGCGGAAGCGGCCACAAAGCTCAGGGTGCATCATATAAACGCCCATGCGCTCGCGGCTACCGGAGCACGATACGATGCCATCACGTTGATCGATGTGCTGGAGCACATTCCAGATCCAGTGGTCGTGCTCAAGACACTCCGCACTCTTCTCCAAGACGGTGGCGTGCTTGTCGTGAAAGTCCCGAATGGGCGGGCGCAGTGTGCGAAGGAAAAGTGGAAATCCAAACTCGTCAAAGGATACAGAGCGACTCTGGCCGATAATCTGGTGCATGTAAACCACTTCGACCCCCATTCCTTGGAACTGGCGCTGCGCCGTGCTGGATTCGATCAGGTTCGGATCAGACAAGGAGCTCCGGAGGAAATCCCGCCTGTGAACGGTCTTCGAGCCTTGCTGCGCAACAGGCTCAGACCCTCTTTCCTCGGGTTTTATCTTCTGGAATGTTTGCCATCCAGGTGGGTCTCCCCGCTGTATTTGCATCTGCACGCTTGCGCTACTAAAGGTGGGGTGCCCGCGAATCACGCGAATTAACGCGAATCTGAAAAAACTTTTTCCTATTCCCTCCTTCGCCGAGGCTTCCGACTCCGCCAAGGCTACGGCGGGCGGGCCGGAGTGATCCCACACGCTCCATTTGCGTGATTCGCGGGCGGCCAGAACAGTTCCTGTTTTTCTTCAAAACACCATGAGGCTTGAACCCCATCAAATCAGCGTGATTCGAGAAGAGGTGAGGCGCTTGGATCCGGCCGCAAGCATCTACTTATACGGTTCCCGCGCCGACGACGCTGCAAAGGGAGGAGACATCGATTTGCTTGTGATCTCAGACGCATTGCAGTTTAGAGATCTTCTCCGTTTGCGCATCTCGGTTTTGGACCGCATAGGCTGGCAGAAACTGGACTTGGTCCACCGAAGAAGCGACAATCTGTATGACGCCGTTGCGAGGGAAGCAGTCGAGACTGGAATTCGACTTTGAACAAGAGCCTGTCAGGCCAGCACCTTCGGGAGTCCTTGGTGGAGCTGCAGAAAGCAAAGGCACACCTCGCATTTTCGTTTGAGCGCGTATCCAGACTTCCGGGAAACCTGGAAGGCGTGACGGAAAGTGAGTTCGAGATTGTGGAAGCCTTTTGCAGCCGGTTTGGCCGGGTCGTTGATATCTTGATCAACAAGACCCTCCGCGCTCTGGATAGGGTCGAACTCTTTCCCCCAGGGACACTGCTCGATGTGGTCAACCGAGCCGAGAAACGAGGGCTCATTGGCGGAGCGATCGTTCTCCGTGAAATGAAGGAGATCCGGAACATCATCGCCCATGACTATGCGGGTGTGGAGTTGCAACAGGTTTTCACATACTGCCGCGAGCAAACTCCCTTGCTTCTCGAGATCTCAAATCGAACCGCTGACTACAGTTCACGTGTTGTTTCCGAGACCACACCGAAGGAGGAAACATAACTGTTCAGGCGAGTGCCCGCGAATCACGCGAATTGACGCGAATTTGGAAGAACTTCTTGGATCCCTCCTTCGCCGATGCTTACACCTCTGCGAAAGCCACGGCGGACGAGACGCTGCGCGGACCAGAGCGATTCCGCATGCTCCATTCGCGCAATTCGCGTGATTCGCGGGCAAAAACACTTTCTCTGGGTGAAATGTTTTGAGATCGCAAACGCCGGTTGTGCTGGTCACTGGGGATTTCGTGCCATTCGGCGGCATGGACGCCGCCAACTGGGCTCTCGCGCGTTGGTTATCGCGTAGGGAGGATTGCGAACTCCACCTCGTAGCACATCGCGTTGATGAAGAGTTGAGTCGCATTCCAGGAGTGACTTTTCACCAGGTTCCCAAGCCTTTCGGGTCAAATTTCCTCGGATTCCCACTGGTGGCATCCAAAGGGCTCCGCGTCTCTCGACGGATGGCGGGCCAGGGTGTCAGAACCCTTGTGAACGGCGGAAATTGCCCGGGCCGAGATGCCTCCTGGGTCCACTACCTGCACGCCGCACACGCTCCGATCACACCCGCCAACCCGATTGCCCGCGCCTACTGCCTTCTCAACCACGCGCTTTATCTGCGATGCGAACGTCGTTGGTTGCCCAAATCAAAGCTCCTGTTCGCCAACAGCCAAAGAACCAAGGCCGACATTCTTAGCTACTACCAAGTCGAGCCTGATCGGATTCAGGTTGTGTATTATGGAAATGATGCAACCCGGTTCCGTCCGCTTGAGGCGGACCAACGTGCGAAGATCCGCAGCGAACTCGGGCTGAACTTGGAACCGGATTCAAAGCTCGCCGTCTTTGTGGGAGCGTTGGGAGGTCGAAGAAAAGGGTTCGATTTATTATATGACGCTTGGCTGGACCTGTCTCAACGTGCAGGGTGGGACATGAGGCTCCTGGTTGTCGGTGCTGGCAGGGATCTCGATCACTGGCGAGAGCGGTCCATTCGCGACGGTTTGGCGACGACGATTTCATTCCTGGGCTTCAGGCGCGACGTGGAGCGATTGGTCGGCGCCGCGGATGTGATGGTTCATGCGGCACGCTATGAGGCGTACGGCCTAGCGGTCCAGGAAGCGTTGTGTTGCGGAGTGCCGGTGATTGTTTGTGAGGAATCCGGTGTCAGCGAACGAATTCCTGGCACGCTTCGCGAGCTGCTTCTGCCACCATCCTTCACACCGCAGGACATCGCTTCCCGTTTGGCCTTGTGGCGATCCGACGTCGATCGCTTCCGCTCAGA
>CANLCA010000518.1 GCA_947487925.1 Verrucomicrobiales bacterium
AGCAGAACATCTCGGGAGAAAAACGCTTCACCATCCAGCTTTGAGTACAAATATCCCCCTGAAATCAAGAGCCAATCTAGCAACGGCTTCTCGATTCGGATCGAGTTGGCGACCTGAAAATGATTGTAGCGATCCTTCAGCAAGACCGTGTCATCAGCCGTCGTCTGCCCTGGCGTATAATACTCGGGCTGATAACGCTCAGAGCGGATGTCGAAAAACTCACCCTGGAAGTGGTCCTCAATCGAATACCCGCCAACTTCATGGCTAACGTCCAAACGAATGAGATGGACATCCTCGTTCAGGGAGCGGTGGTTCGGGACAATGTTGCGCACCTCGAAATTGCCTTGCACGAGGGACAGCTGGGGTCCCCATTGCAAAGATGGCCGCTCGCCCTCTCGTGATTTGTATTCATACCCCAGCACCAATCTCGGCCAATGTGGAGAGGTGAGGCCAACCTCAAACCAAGCCTTCCCAAGGTCCAGGTGTAGATCCCGGTTGATGGCAGATTGGGCGGGCACAAATAATTCATAATACCCGCCCCGATCATCATAAAACTGGCGGTATTGCTCCACACCGCCGCGTGCAAACCAAGAGTCCTTTTTTTCGTAAGAGATGCCCACCCTGTAGTCCTCGGTGCCGGAAAGCGCCCTCCCGTCAATGGTCCATCGACTGTTCTCCCCCGGTCGTTCGATGATCTCAAAATGTTCCAGCCCGCCCGACCACCCCGGCGTGAGTCCCGTGTGCTCCCGGAAAAGACGCTCATTGCCTTCCACCGTGATAAACCGCGTCGTGGGCGCAACAGTCACCCGTACTTGAGGTTCCTTCGGAGCGGCTACCGCATCCCACGCTGCCCCTTGATCGATCCAGGCCCGAACCAAGCCCACCTGCTCTGAAGTCAGGGGCTCGGTTTTCCCCTCGGGAGGCATCTCCAAATCCGGGACCAACCGAGCGACGAAATGTACCAACGGGCTCTTTGTCCCCTCTCCAGGAATGATCACCACTCCAGAGTCGCCACCTTTCAGCGCCCGATCCCTGTCGTCGAGTCGAAACCCACCCTTGGGACGCTCCGGTCCGTGGCATCGAAAGCACGACTTCTCAAAAATGGGCCGAATATCTCGCGTGAAATCAACTTTCAGCGCAGAAGCGGGTGGGAGTTTCGAAATGTCCACCTCAACCGCCGGGGACGCGACCCCACTCGCTCCGATCACAGCCAAGCCAACGATCAAAAACAGCGCGCCGCGATCGTCGAGGCCAGAACCTGCCACGGTTCGTCGGCGGCGCTCCGTTCTCGTTTCCATGGGTGCTGATGGCATCATGGGCCCTTCTCAGTAGAGCAATCGCGGGTTGATGTTCGATCCGTGAACCGCCGTGTGGCACCCGGCGCTCCAACAGGTGGCTTGCTTAATGAAATCGGAGTGTCTGACCTTGCCAATGTAGAAATCCCCCCCGGCAACACCGTTACCCTGAATCTGGCCATGGCATTTCAGACAAAGATTGACGTCCCGTTCCACGAGCAATTTTGCATTGATTGAACCGTGAGGCTGATGGCACGCCACACACCCTTCACGCAATGCTTCGTGCTCATAAACGAACGGTCGAGCCTGATCCCGATGACAGTTGGCACACCCGTCATTCATCCGTGCCATCCCCAAACCTCGGCTCGGCTTGAAGATATCCAAGCCATGAGGGTCATGGCACTGGATGCAGTTGAGTTTGCCCTCGACAACCTTGTGATGGTGCGGAAGCTCAAAGGCCGCCTGGGTCTCCAGATGGCAGTTGAAGCATCCTTGGGCGTCCTTGCCCGGGTTCACGATGAACCTTCCCCTACCCCCACCCACAGCAACATGCCGGCTGCCCGGGCCATGACAAGATTCGCATCCGGTGTCACTTATCCCCATTTTCTCGGCAACATGAAATCGAGAGTGTGGGCTCGAAGGAAACGCTCGGGCAATGTTCGTGTGGCACTCGGCACACGCCTTGTTCCCCACAAACGTGGCCCCCTCTATCTCTGGAGGCGCCATCAGCGAACGTTCGATAGAGGTGCAGGAGGTCAGAAACAACCCCAACATGGAAAAAAAGCCCACTCCAAAAAGGACTCCCTTACGGGCGCGAGCCCCATGCATTACTCGCAGAGCCTGTTTGAATCGGGAATTCAGTTTGAATCGGGAATTCACAAGGGTGATGAGTCCTTACTGAACGCCCGAGGCCTCATCAAAATCAAGATATATCTCTGGCTGAGGAGAGCGATTTCCGGGTCTGGCATGATCCGACAGTAGGCTTCTTGGACGTTCTTCATCTTGGGCCTTGGATGGAGGTGCCCTTGGGTGTGCCGTATTATGAAGGTGCGGGGCTTGATGAATCGCATTTTTTTAGTGCCGGTTTGCTTAAGTTTGGTTTGAATTCGATTTATGGCATCGAAAGCACCTCTAGGCAGCAAAGGGCGAGGCTCCAACTTTGATCTCCAATCTTATTTGGAAGCACGAACCACAGCGGTGAACCAGGCCTTGGATCGGTTTCTCCCCTCTGGTTCATCCAAGCCGACGACCATTCACCGGGCAATGCGTTATTCGCTTTTTGCTGGGGGCAAGCGGATGCGACCCGCACTTTGCATCGCCGCCGCGGAGGCTTGCGGGGGTGGCGGGGTGAAGTGTTTGCCTGCGGCATGCGCTGTAGAGTGCGTGCACACCTATTCCTTGATCCACGATGATCTGCCGGCGATGGATAATGATGATTTCCGTCGGGGTAAACCAACTAACCACAAGGTGTTCGGAGAAGGCATCGCGGTTTTGGCTGGGGACGCGTTGCTCACCCAAGCCTTTGAAATTCTTGCCAATGTTCCCGGAGGAAAACGCTATGCTCCACAGACCTTTATACTGGAGCTCGCGAAGGCGTCGGGTTCGTTGCAATTGATAGCAGGACAGGTGGCGGATCTGGAGGCCGAAGGGAAATCGCTTTCCTCCAGGGAACTGCGTTATATCCACGAAAGGAAGACCTCGGCGCTGTTATCTTGTTCAGTCCGGCTTGGAGGGATGAGCGCCAATTGCACACCCTCCCAACTCGATGGATTGAGCCGCTTCGGATACAACGTGGGTTTGGCTTTCCAGGTCATCGACGACATCCTGGATGTCACACAGACGAGCGCCATCCTTGGGAAAACAGCCGGAAAAGATGTCAACGCTCGCAAGGCGACCTATCCGTCGATCGTCGGGCTGGAGAAGTCCCGAAGAATTGCC
>CANLCA010000519.1 GCA_947487925.1 Verrucomicrobiales bacterium
GGCGGGCGGTGTGGTTGAATTCGACCGGGTGTATGATTCTTTGCCCATGCCCATCGATGCGAGGGCTGAGCCTGCTCTTAAGCTCGCCCCGATCCTGTATGACCTCAACCGCTATGAGTTGCGTGTCACCGGTTTGGCAGGCGGCCTGTATGAAGTCAAAATCCACGGTGAAGTCTCGGGCAGGGTCACGGGTGAGGATCTCGCGAAAGGACGCAATGCGGCGACCACTTCCGGTCCGATTACCAGACAGGCACAACAGGTGTTAGCTCAAATCGTCCGTAAGAACGATCTTTTCTTCACTCGATGGCGCCAGGTTCAACTATTCGATTTCCCGGGCTGGGCTAAGTCCCCACAAGCGGAAAGCCTCCGCGCCGCCGAACTGGCGCGGCTCGATCAGCAGATCGCCGAGAGCGAACTGCTGATCGAGACCCTAAGAAAGCCCAAGCCCCATCATTTCCAACTCACCCCCGTCCCTCAGTAACGGGGGCTACGGGGAGCGTTTCCCAAGATTGGGCAACAGCCCTGTCATGAGCCCGATCAGCGGCAGGTAGGAACATAGCTGCATCACGAACAGGATGCTCGTGGCGTCGGCCACTTTTCCGAGGATGGCAGACCCTATCCCGGCGATTCCAAAGGCGAAACCGAAGAAGAGACCGGCGATTAGTCCGACCTTTCCTGGCAACATTTCAGTGGCGTAGACCAGAATGGCAGGAAAGGCGGAGGCCATGATCATTCCAACAACCACGGAAAGGCCGGCGGTCCACACGAGGTTCACATGGGGCAGGAGTAGAGAGAACGGAGCCATTCCGAGAATGGAGATCCAGATCACCAGTTTTCGGCCAATTCGATCACCGATGGGACCTCCGGCAAAGGTGCCAACGGCTACGGCAAATAAAAAAAGGAACAGATATAATTGAGATCCCTGGACCGAAACTCCAAACTTTTCCATCAAATAAAAAGTGTAATAATTCGACATGCAGGCGAGGTAGATGAACTTGGAGAACATCAAGGTCAAAAGGACAAACAAGGAAAAACACACCCTGCCTGAACTCATTCCCGCATGTCCGTGAGCCGCCTCCGATCTCCTCGGTTTGGCTTCCGCCAGGATGTCGGCGTACCACCTACCCACTTTGGAAAGAATCACGATGCCGGCGAAAGCAGCCAGGGTGAACCAGAGGATATGACGCTGTCCGTACGGCACGATGATCGAGGCCGCGAGCAGAGGGCCAAGAGCGCTTCCGGCGTTCCCACCCACTTGGAAAAGCGATTGGGCGAATCCGTGTCGTCCCCCCGAAGCGAGCCGCGCCATGCGCGAGGATTCAGGGTGGAAAATGGCGGAACCTATCCCGACCATGCCTGCCGCCAACAAAACGACAGGGTAGCTTGGCGCCAGGGCCAGCAGGATGAGACCGCAGAGGGTGATCCCCATCCCGAATGCGAGGGAATAAGGTTTAGGTGTGTGATCCGTGTAGTAGCCAACCAAGGGTTGCAGGACGGAACCCACCATTTGGAAAGTGAGCGTGATCAGTCCGATTTGGGTAAAAGTTAAGGAAAATGACTGTTTCAATAACGGATAAAGGGCGGGGATCAGAGCTTGAATGGAGTCGTTGAGCAGATGAGAAAAGCTGAGTGCCAACAAAATGCCCAGCGTTGAGGATGGAGTTCGAGGGCTTGAATCCGGGGCTTTTTCAGATTGTTTTTGGACATTCGTGATCATGTGTCGAAAGTCTGTGATAAAAAAGCCCTGCCTCCTTTCGGGAGCAGGGCGTTGAAAAGTTGCTTTCGCTCAGCCCCTTCCACGCTGCTCACTCAGTGGCCAAGAGGCTTTTCTCGTCATGCCGCGTTTAACGAAGAGTACCAGGTTGCGGAGATAGGAAAAACCTCCGGCAGCGCCAGAGCTGCCTATTTTGTTCGAATAAACCTTATTCCGTCACCGGCTAACATAGGACGATAGGCAGACATGCCGTCGCTGGCTTGTCAACGCGGCAAGTCAGAAATGTCACAATTCAGAAAGCGTTTTTCTCATCCTTTGTCCTGCCGACCTCGAACTGGACTGGCGGCGACCAATGGCTCCATCGTCCGGTGTGATCCTTCATGCGCACCCGCACTCGATAGGCGTGCCCCGTCTTCACCGTTTCAGCCGGGAGAACCAGTTGTTCGTTGAACTCCCTCAACTCGCCGGATTCCCACACAGCCGTGATCTCGTAGCGGCCTGGCACAGTAGGTTTGGTCTGAGGAACACGACGAGGATCTATTTCGCCCAGGCGCCAACTCATGGCCGCGAATCCGCCTGCTCCAGCGAATGACGAGCATGAGAAGGAAAGACCGTTGCCTGGATACCCCTGGCTTCCTGTGTAAGTGATCGTCGGTGTCGTCGGGATGGTCTTGTCGTTCAGGATAGAGTTGTCGATGAACGATGCTCTACGTTTCACGTAATCTTTCATCTGTCGAACCATGCCTTGAAAGTCTCCCGTTCTGGAGGCCTGGTAAAAGAGCCCGTGACCCGCTTTGTCTTGCATCACATATCGAGAGATCATGATGGGATGGTAATCCCACTTGGCCCGGTCGGCGTTCACAATCGAGGGCGACCCCTTGGGTTTTGAAATCAGGCCTGCACACTCATCGATCAAGCGGTCTGTTTCGTCGGAGTTGAAGAGCAAGTCACGAATTTCGCGGAGCCTGTTCTGATACTCCAGCGCGAAAACGGGCTTTGAAAGCACCGGGAATTGGAACGGCTCGTGCCCGCCTCCATACATGTGATCACCCCATGTGAGATCAATGTCCCATGGGATGGTACTCCACTGGGAAGTCTTCGGATTGCGGTAGAAATTGTAATTCTTGCCATCGCTCACATCGTAGTGATGGATGGCCTCGATGATGGATCGATAGCTGTAATAGCGGGGCAGATCCAGATGAGTCCGCCACCAGTTTTCGGTTTGCCCTTTCCCGCGAATGCCTGCCAGCAGTTGTTGTAGATCCGATTTGTTGGTCACCTGGTTTGCTCCCTGATTGGCGAGTTCACCCTGTCCTTGTGTCATTTTGTAAAAGTTTCCGTCCGGGAGTCCATGCTCCTTCAAGAATCGACCGTCCTCATTCTCGAGGACCAGGTATAAACCCCAGTAATCTCCCCGGTACTGATCGGGTGGGTTTTCGGATGGATGATCGATAATTCTGAGGGAGATCCAATGTGTGTGCGGAGCTTCAACCCCGGCAAGGTTGAACAAGCGA
>CANLCA010000520.1 GCA_947487925.1 Verrucomicrobiales bacterium
ATCCAACCGACCTGGGCGCCGGTCCCGTTAGGTACCAGTTTCTCCGAATTATCGTCCGCGTAAAGATACCAGGCCAGATTCAGCTGCCGGAGGTTGTTCAGACAGTAAATTCCTTGGGCTTTGGTCTTGGACTTTGCCAAGGAGGGAAGCAGCATTCCAGCCAGGATCGCGATGATCGCTATCACGACGAGCAACTCAATCAGTGTGAAGGCGCGAATGGAAGTGGAGCCCTGCCTTCTCCCAGGTTTCGATGGCAATTCGAATTGGCAATTCATAGAAGTCTATGGCGACAAGCCGTCGGAGAACCAGCGCGGCAACAATTGGAACTTTTAGTGCGGGCAGACTCGCTGTCAAGCAATGATTCGTAAGTGTTGCTTCCTTTTTCAAAAAGTTGAATTCTCCTTCTCGGCGAGCGCTCTCAACCACTTTGAAAGTTCATGAAATAGGTGAAGCGCTGGTCCAATAATTCATGAAATTCTCCATGATTCCTTGTCACCACAGGCTGGTTGTTCTCGGTCTTTCGCTCGGGCTAGTGGCACCTGCTTTGGGCGATCATGCCGAAGAGAATTCTGGGGCGGCATCCGCCGCGGCAGGGCACTCCCTGCACGGCGAAGCGTTCAACCAGGGACCACGCCAGGCCGCCTACCTGATGGAGGGGATGCCCAAGATCCAATTTCCGATCACCACGAAGGTTCCCTTGGCCCAAAAGTTCTTTCTCCAGGGCATCGGGCAATTGCACGGATTCTGGTTTTTCGAGGCTGAGCGATCGTTCCGGCAGGTCGCGGCGCTGGATACGAACTGTGCGATGGCCTACTGGGGCATGGCGATGGCGAACCTGAACAACCCTAAGCGTGCGCGGGAATTCGTGGAACGGGCGACTCCATTGACCAACAGCCTCAGCCGACGCGAAACCCTTTGGATCGACGCGACGGCGAAGCTCTATCCGGAAGAAGCGAAGTCAGCCAAAAAAACCGAAAAGGATCTCCAGAGCGCACCCGCTCCGGCGCCCACCACCGATCGCCATAGGGCTTTTGTTCGCAGCCTTGAGCAGCTCATCGAGGAATTTCCGGAGGATATCGAGGCCAAAGCGTTCCTCGTCTGGAAGATCTGGAACAACCAGGGTAATGGCCTGCCCATCACGAGCCACACGGCCGTGGATTCCCTGGCCAATGAAGTGCTCGCAGTAGATCCGATGCATCCAGTGCATCACTATCGCATTCATCTATGGGATGACGAAAAAGCCCTTCGCGCCCTGAATTCAGCAGCGCTCTGCGGCCAGGGCACCTCTGGCATCGCGCACATGTGGCACATGCCAGGGCACATCTACTCCCGGTTGAATCGATTCGCCGACGCAGCCTGGCAACAAGAGGCGTCGGCTCGTGTGGATCATGCCCACATGATGCGCGATAACGTGCTGCCGGATGAAATCCACAATTACGCCCACAACAATGAATGGTTGATACGGAACCTCGGTTACATGGGCCGCGTGCGACAAGGCATCGATCTGTCAAAGAATCTGATCGAGCTGCCTCGCCACCCAAAATACAACACTCTGACCACGTATTTTAGCCCCACCAACGACATCTCAACCAATAACGTCCAAACCTATCAGCGCCGCACAAGCAGCGCGCGTCATGGCCGCACCGCCTTGGTCAATCTGCTCAGCCGTTATGAGCTCTGGGATCAAACCATCGCGCTTGCGGAAACCCTGCATCTCGAACCCACTGAGATTCCTGACGAACAGGTCGGACGCCTCACGGTCCTTGGAACTGCTTACTTCGAGAAAGGGGATATAAAGAAAGGCGCGGAACAGTTGGACCTTTTGACCGACGTATTGAAGCTCCAAAGAGAGCAGCGCCGCAACGCCGCTGACGAAGCGGACGAGAAAGCACACAAAGACAAGCTCGCCGATGACAAACTGGCGTCGACGATGACCGAAGCTCTCCGTTCCCACGCCAACCGCATCAAACTTACCGAGAAAGCCATCGACGAGCTGAAGGTGTACGCCAACCTCGCCGCCAAGAAAGAGGTGACCAAGGAAATGCTCGAGTCCATAAAGGACCTTCCAAAACAACAACTCGCCCTGATCCACTTCCGCGCCGGGGATAAGGAGAAGGCCGAGCTTCACGCCAAGGAAGCCTCCAACAGCGCCACCAACCAGGTGCAGCCTCTCGCGAGCTACATCGACATTCTTTGGCGTCTCGGAAAGACGAACGAAGCGGTAAAGGCCTTCCAAACGCTGCGCATAGCCGCCGGCGAGTCAGACTTGGACCTGCCGGTCATGGAACGTCTTGCCCCGCTCGCGAAATCTCTCCAAATGCCTGCCGACTGGCGAACACCCGCTCCGCAGGCAACCGATGTGGGACAGCGCCCTCCTTTGGATTCCTTAGGCCCGTTCCGCTGGCAACCGACGCCGGCGCCTGAGTGGACACTCTCCGATGCGAAGGGAAAACAGGTGTCGCTGAAGCATTACCGGGGCAAGCCCGTCGTGATCCTGTTTTACCTGGGCTACGGATGCTCGCATTGTCTCGAACAACTGAATGCCTTCGCTCCTGCCACGAAAGACTTCTCCGAAGCCGGAATTTCGCTTGTCGCCATCAGCACCGATTCCCGTGAAGGACTGCAAAAAACGTTCGCGAAAAGCAAAACCCAAGATGGGTTTTCATTCCCCCTGTTGTCGGATGAACCGCTGGAGGTTTTCAAGAGATTCCGGGCCTTCGATGACTTTGAAGACATGCCGTTGCATGGCACATTCCTGATCGATGGCCAGGGTCTGGTGCGTTGGCAGGATATCAGTTTCGAGCCGTTCACAGACACGAAGTTTCTGCTCACCGAGTCGAAACGACTGCTGGGACTGAATTCGAGGACCGATCTGGCGGCGATCAGGAAGAAGCTGGCTCCTACAGCCAAAGGAGGAGAACGCTTGAATGCGCCGCCGGCCACCAAGATTTGATCAAAAGAAATCGGAACTCTTTTCCACTGTGGCAGCCTGTTACAGCGTGTCCAACGCCAGACTTTTCAGCCTATGAGTTCCCAGCCCAGTCCAGCTTCCGAGTCGATAAGCCCTCCTCCCAACTCGCGTCTGCTCTCGCTCGACGCGCTGAGGGGATTTGACATGTTCTGGATCATTGGCGCCGAGGGCCTGCTCAAGGGGTTGGATAGAATGAGCGAAAATGCGGTCACGAGATTCTTTGCTTCTCAATTGACACACGTC
>CANLCA010000521.1 GCA_947487925.1 Verrucomicrobiales bacterium
CGACACGAAATCCTGGGGGATTATTGATTTCGATTGCGTTGATCGGACTGGTTCGACGAGGACGGGCGGCGCGACGTTCGGGTGCGAGGGTGGGGGATGCCATTCTCGTCAGCGGTCTGCTGGGGGGGGCGATGGACGGCAAGCATCTGGATTTCGAGCCGCGGGTTGAGCAAGGCATCTGGTTGTGCGAGAATTATTCTATCCATTCGATGCTGGATTTGAGCGACGGATTGGCTGGGGATTTGAGGCATATTTTGAAGGCCAGCGGGGTGGGGGCCGAGTTGCTCGCTCGCGCGATCCCAGTGAGTTCCGAGGCCAAGAGGAGATCTCGGCTGGGAGAGGGCTCTAAACCGGCATTGCTCGCGGCACTGACGGATGGAGAGGATTTCGAATTATTGTTCACGGTGGCGGCGTGTGACGCGGTGCGGATCGTGGATTCCTGGAAAAGCCGTTTTCCTGATATCCCGTTGTCCTGCATCGGTCGAGTGGTCGAAGAGGCCGGTTTGAGGATTCAGGACAGTCGAGGGATTAGGGAGCTGAATGCGCATGGTTACGTTCATTTCTCAGAGTTCTGAGGAAACCCATCGATTTGGAGAACGCCTCGGGCGGCTGGCTCAGGCTGGCTGGGTGGTTGGTCTGGATGGCGATCTGGGCGCAGGCAAGACCCAACTTGTCAAAGGGATCGCTAAAGGTCTGCAGATCCATGAGCGTGTGACATCCCCAACCTTCGCCCTGGTAAACGAGTATCCTGGGGGTCGGCTACCCTTGGCGCACCTGGATCTCTACCGGCTTGAAAGTCAGGAGGCGATCCTGGGAGCGGGGCTTGAGCTTTATTTTGAACCGGCAGGCCTGGCGGTGGTGGAGTGGATGGAGCGCTGGCACGGACCGCGGCCAAGTTGCTTTTTCCAGGTTCGCATTGCGGTGTTGAACGGGGACCAAAGGAGGATCGAGCATGATGACTTTGGCGCTTGAATTTTCTTCAACTCGACGGAGCGTGGCGTTGGCGCTGGCTGGGCGAGTTGTGGCGGAGGCGGTCCACGAAGACGCGGGCCACACTCCTGCCATCGCCCTGGCCCGGCGCGTGTTGGCGCAGTCGGGAATGGGTCGGGAATCGATCGAACGCATCGCCGTGGGTCTGGGACCCGGGTCCTACGCGGGGATTCGATCGGCGCTGGCATTGGCTCAGGGCTGGAGTCTGAAGGGCGGAG
This sequence comes from Verrucomicrobiales bacterium, assembly GCA_947487925.1. GTDB lineage: Bacteria > Verrucomicrobiota > Verrucomicrobiia > Limisphaerales > F1-80-MAGS106 > F1-80-MAGS106. Next base: position 1,209 of record CANLCA010000521.1, read on the forward strand.
TGGAGGTTGTGGGGGTATCCAGTCTCTCAGCGCTGATCCGGGGAATTCCTGGAGACCGTGTTGGGGACGGGACCGAGGCCTTGGTTCTACTGGATGCTCAGCGTGGCGAGTTTCATGGGCAGCGCGTCGTGTTCCGCCAAGATTGTTGGCGGCCGGATGGAGATCTTTTGCTCCTGACGAAGGAGGGAGCCAAGGGAGCGATGGCTGACGGCACGAGGATCCTGGGGCCAGAAGTCAGACGCTGGTTCAGCGAAGGGACGGAGTGTTATCCGACCGCCTGGCATGTGGCCAATCTGGGGAGCATGATGAAACCTGTCGGTCCGCCGGAAGTTCTTGAGCCGATCTACCTGCGATCGATCCTTTTCTTGAAAACGCCTCCTCCTCGGCAGGATCTCCTGGATGGATTGAGCTTTTGAGTTGTCGACGCTTCGGCTTCAGGGGAACCGGTTCAACAAATCCTGGTGTGGTTCGTTGTCGTTGTTCCAGCGTTTGAGCGAGGCTTCGGTTTTTTGGAAAAGCACCTGGCGATGGATGCCTTCGACATGGCCATCGCAAAAGGCGATGGAAAATCGACCGGAATGACGTTTGAGAGTGGCTTTGATGATTCCGGAATGACCGGGCCACGCGGTTTGCTCGACGCCGTTTCTGGAGTTGATGTCCAACAAGCCCATGCCGCTGTAGTTGTCTTTTGGCAGATCGATTTCGTAGAGCTCTTTTGTGAGATCCTTGGGTGACCACACCAGATGGGCGTCACCCACGGCGATCATGTCCGCCGGCGCCCTGACCTTGGTGTCCTTGATTCGAAGCACGCTCTGTTCGGATATGTGCACGGAGTCGTCGAAAGCGACCTTGCTCAGAATCCCGCCCAAACCGAAGTCGCTCGGGGTGAATTTTGTCCCGTTGGCATTGTAGCCATAGCTGCCAAGGGGGGCACCGTCGCTGTTGCCATCGACGCTCACTCCGCCGTAGTCAGGGCACCTATAGAGCTTGTTGGTCCACTTCATGCCCGTGTAGGGCTCAAGAGCCTCAGGCCAGAAGTTGTTGGCAAAGGAGATGGAGGGGTCGACGTTATAGACTGGGTAGTACTCGAAGTCCAACACATGGAGTGCCAGAGCTAGGCTGACCTGCCTGACGTTGCCTTTGCAGTAAGTTTCACGAGCCTTTGACTTGGCTCTTGCGAGACTGGGCAGCAGCAGGGATGCGAGAATGGCGATGATGGCGATGACAACCAACAATTCGATGAGCGTGAACGCGGTCGCCGCGAGCCTAGAAGGGGCAAAGCGAGCGCGAACACGACCGGGTTGTCTGGATGATAAAACCGTTGCCATGTCACAGGAGCACTGCATGGGAAAGCTTCAGTGGAAGTTACTTGATGGAGACCACGCGGTAATAGCGCGCTTTGGTCCCCGCGTTACCGGGGTCAATGAGGAAATTACTCGGGGTTGTGCCTGCGATGGTCCAAACCGCCGCCGTTCCTAGAGCTTCCGTGTATTCGACGCGATAGGACACCGTGCACTCCGTGAGTGTCCATTTCAGCAGGGCGCGCCCATTTGAGTCCACGGTGATTCTCAAATCCGTCACGGGACCCGGGCGATCGCATCCTTGGGTGGGTTTCTTGTTGGTTTCAAACATTCGCAAAAGATAGCCGGCGCGCGCAAAATTATCCGGTGGAGGGGTCGCGTTGCCTTCGAGGTTTCCAGTGGTTTCCGAGGAAATTGTGGCGACGATGCCGCGGCCTTGCATGATCCAGTAAAAGAATCGGGAATAGGTCGGCGATCCCAGGGTATTGAAGGTTCCATTCCCTTCGTCATCTTCACTGTACAATTGCAACTGGATTTCGTCCAACTGGTTGATGCGCAGAACATCTCCAAAACCGAGGTTAGGCAAGTCAGCAACCCCGTAGGCATCCGCCGAAAAGCTGCTTGTGATGATGATCCGCACCGGGAAATCATCCCCCAGCAGGCCAAGATTGTTTGTCCA
>CANLCA010000522.1 GCA_947487925.1 Verrucomicrobiales bacterium
AAAGGCCTGGTCGTTCTTCTCGGGTCTTTCCCGACCGACCACGGCTTCCGACCCGAAAAAAAACGAACGAAACAATCAGATCAATAGGTGCGGGAACGCTTGTTGAATCCATCGGAAAACTCCCCTGTTGGTGCGCAGACCCTGTCTTTGGTTTTTATCTGCGAGAGGTTCTTTAGAAATCAACCAGGGCATGCGAATCACCGTGAAACTTTTCGACTGACACCTAAAACCGATTTCTGTCGGGGCAAAAAAGAAGAGGCCGATGTCCTGGTCAAGACCAGAACATCAGCCAACCCAATTCGGCAGGACGCAAGGGCAAGAGCCCGCGCGTTTTTAGACAGGATTCATGAGAGGACTTTTGCCCACACTCGAAACGAGCGGGCGGAATGAGAGGCGTTTTCTCCTATCTGAGCATCACGCATCAATTTCATGCTGATGCAAAGAGCATATTCTGTACCGATCTCCCACCTTTTCTTTCGTGGTGCGCAACAGTCTGCCAACAAGAGAATTAGGGGCTAACCCTTGAGCCTTGATAGGCTTGAATCCCAAAGGTAAGAAACTAGGATTTGGAAAGAACGGCGCTTTCTCAAGTGGAGCGATGTCAAAGAGACAACGTGAGCTGACGTTCCTTGATCTGGCTTGTCCACTTCCCCAGATAGCTCGCCAGCCTATAACAGCGGTCCAGGGCGGTCGCTCGATGAGGATTCGGGTCCTTTGGGCTTCCTCCGGTGGCTTGATCCCACGCGGCGTCTAACCGATCCAGCTCCTGTTGTAGTTGGATTTGGAGTGGTTGCAGGGCTGTTTCGAGGGTGTCACATTGGGAGAGCCAAGCCATGGAATTCTTGAAGAGGTGGGCGCGCACCATGGGAGAAGGATTCTCCTGGCGGGCGGCGAGGAACGCATCCACACCGCGACAAACGGTCATCACCCGGACTCCTACGCTAGCGAGTTCGTCCGGAATTTGTTGGATGGACTGGGGTTTGCGACCCAGCTCGAGCTCGAGGAGGTGTGCGAGCCGGTCCCTGGTGTCTTGCAGGCAGCGGTAGGCGGCATTGATATCGGCGAAGCAGGGGGCTGCCATCTGTGGGCGGCCCTCCTCAGCGGGCTCCAGATGGTCAGGGTGCCAGGTCTGGCAAAGCCCGTGGAAATTGGCTTTGAGAAGTGCCCCGTCGATCTTGGGGCCGCGTTTGACCCCGAGCAGCGCAAAGTAATCGGTCATTCAGGCGCTGAAACTTTCGCCGCAAGAGCAACTCGTCGCCGCGTTGGGATTGTTGACCTTGAAGCCTCCATCCTGCAAAGAGTCTTTGTAATCGAGCTCGGAGCCCGTCACGTACAAGGCGCTTTTGGGATCCACGACTACTCGGATGCCGGAAGTCTCCACGAGAATGTCCCGACTAGCCGGCCCATCCTGAAGGTCCATTTTGTATTGGAGCCCGGAGCAGCCACCTCCCACTACCGCGACGCGCAACACTCCGGCGGGTCGGCCTTGTTTCGAAAGCAGCGAATTGATTTTGTTGGCGGCTGGAGAGGTGACCCGGATCAATCGCTCATCCCCCACGCGAAAATTGGGGGTTGTTGTTTGATTCTTGAGAGTGCCTGCAATCATGGTCGGATGTCTGGGACAGAACCTGTCGGCTGCCAATATAGTGGCAGCGGTGCGCCGAGTCAACGGAGTCGGCAACCCTTGGAGCCGCGGCAACGTCCGTTCCGCATGACGCGATTAGGAATTCAAGGTTCGCAGCTGGCGTCGAGCAATCAACGGATCGATCGTGGCCAGGAGGATATGCGCCCAGCGCTCCTTGAGCCGTTCGAAAAAACCGCGCGATTGCTGCCAGCGCACCGGGTCGATTTTCTTCGAGTGCGACCGAATGTCGTCAAAAATCTCCCGGGCCTGCTCCGCCATGGTTGGCGAGTCGAACCGCACCATGAGTTCATAGTTGATCCTGAAGCTTCTGCGGTCGAGGTTGGCGGATCCAACGTACACGGCGTGGTCGGCGATCACCAGTTTGGCGTGGAGGATTTGGGGCTGATACTCGAAGAGTTCGATTCCGGCGCGCATCAAGCTTTGGTAATAACTTCGGCTCGCGAGTTGGGAGACGGGCACATCGGATTTGCCCGGCAGGATGATCTCGATTCGGGCGCCACGGATGGCGGCGCGCCGTAGAGCTCGTCCCACCCGAGGGGGCGGCAGGAAGTAGGCAGCGACGATCTGAAGTTGGGAGGCGGTGCTGATGTCGTTCATCAGTTCACGCTCGAATTCACCGCGACCTCTTCCCGGGGCGCTGAGGAGCAGGGAGGCATTGCCTTTCAGGATCTTTCTCCTCTGTTGAGATTTTCGTAATCTGGAGAATGGGAGCATGCGGCGGCCGCCGACCGCAAAAAGGGTGTCAAAAGATTCGGAGAGCTCGGAGGCGATGTCGCCTTCGATTTTGACGCCCAAATCCCTCCATCCTTGGTGGACGCCATCGCCGACATATTCATCCGCGATGTTAAAGCCTCCGAGGATCGACAGCTTGTTGTCGATCACCAGCAATTTGCGATGGTTTCTGATACCGATGCTACGCAGCGAGAGGGGGTTGAAGAATTTGAACCGACCACCGGAACGCACCAGTGGATCCCAAAACGCTTGTGGCAGGCTTGCTGAGCCCCAGGCGTCCAGGAGAACCTGGACTTCAACACCCCGCTGCGCGGCCGCGACGAGTTCGGTCAACACGGCCCGGCCAGGGACCGATTCCGAAAAAATATAGGTCTCGATCCGGATCGTGGAGGAAGCGCCTCGAATGGCCTCGACCATGGAGGCGAACATCTGGTGTCCGGCGGTCAACCACCGACATCTCACAGGCAAATGCCCTTCGCAGGGAATGATTCCTTCAGTTGAGATTTTATCCATGCTCACCACGTTTTTCACGAAGGAACTTAGAGAAGAAACCTGATTAAATCGAGATCCAAGGAAAGAAAATCAATTTCTCAGACACGGCAGCGGGCCCGTTTCCCAGCAGGAGGCGGGCTCCGGTCAGGCCACGTTGATTCGTGGGGGCCTCCCACGTCTGGCGACTTCGGGGTTTGACCGTTGAGGGTTTCGAGGGTAAGAGGGGGCATGCTTCAATCTGAACGATGAGATCCATTTTGCCATCATTCCTGGCTTGGATGCTGGTATGTGTCGTGTCAGCGCGCGGGGCCACC
>CANLCA010000523.1 GCA_947487925.1 Verrucomicrobiales bacterium
ACGCCAACAAGGTCAAGGAGCTCCAGCTGAGCCCAAAGATCGATCCAAACGATTTCGGCGTCAAGGTCACCCATGCCATAGACTTTCTTTGCGAGGATATGAAGGTGAAAACCTCCCTTCGATTCCGTGGCCGCGAAATGGCTCACCAGGAGTTTGGCTTCAAAGTCGTCAACAAGTTCATCGAAGAAGTCGCCCCTTATGGCCACCCCGATTCCCCTCCCAAATTGGTGGGGCGTGGAATCATCGTCATGCTCAGTCCCTTGCCTAGGAACAAGCGAGCCAAACACCCCCGGGCTGACGAGATGGAAGCCGAGGCCAGAGCCGCGATCGCTGCGTCCGGGTCTGAGCACCACAACGAGACCTCGGACCACCATCATGAGGAGCCGCGTGTACTCGCTGGCAAACTATCAAAACAAAATTCTCCTGGCGTGTCCGCACGACTTCGGGACGATAACAAAGTCGGCATTGTTGATTCCACAGAGGCGGGCACCGCTGCTTCCCCGGCAGAACACCTGGCGGACGAAGCGAGTCGGTAAGCACTTCTAAATCAAACCCCGGCGTTCGAGCAGAGCCATGCTCAGCCTCTCCATCATCAGATCCGCCAAAGCCTGAGTTGTCGAGTCGAGTTCTGCCTGAGCGGCCTGCAGCTTCTCCACGGGACCTACTTGGGTCGAGCCCTCTTCTTCGCCCAACGCCGCGTCCACAAGCAACAGGGCGCTCTCGATCCGGCTGATCGTTTCTAGTTCCAGCTCTCCGCCGAACTCGATCATTCCTTTCCGGGTCGCATCCCGAGTCTCCATGGCTTTGAGTTTCGTTTCCACCCATCGACGCGCCCGCAGGTCGTCGAAAGCGTGGGCTACCGACTCCTCTACCATGCGCTGCACGGCGGCGTCATCGACATCGACCGCCGATCGGATGTCGACCACCTTTTCCAACCCTGTCTTCGTGTCACGGGCCAAGACATGGAGTATCCCATTGGCATCGATCTCGAACTGAATGCCTACCCTGACGGTTCCTCGAGGGCTTCTCTCAAACTCGAGCTCAAATTTTCCCAAGCTCCAATTGTCACATACACGCTCACGCTCGCCCTGAAACACGTGAATGAGCATGCTCGATTGTTGGTCCACGGCGTTGGTGAACATCTCCCCTGCTTTCACGGGGATAGTGGTATTCCGTGGCACCAGCACGTTCATGAGACCTCCAAATGTTTCGAGACCAAGGGAAAGCGGTGTCACATCTAGAAGCAGGACTTGCCTATATCCGCCCGAGAGGATCTCAGCCTGGATAGCCGCCCCGAGGGCCACTGCTTCGTCCGGATTTTGGGATGTGTTCAAAAGCGGCCCCTTGGCCCTGTGAAACCCAGTTCCCAAACGAACGCTCCCACGCTCCTCTTCGAACTCGGCGCACGCAAAGATTTCTGACACGAACCGTCGCACCTGGGGCATGCGCGTCTGGCCTCCTACAAGGATCACCTGATCCAGATCCTCGCGTTGAAGTTTGGCGTCGGACAAGGCGCGCAGACATGGCTCCTTCGTCCGGGCAATCAAACCCTGGCACAGCTCCTCCAACTCTGACCTGGCCAAAACCATGCTAAAACTGAAGTCGGGTGTCAGAAAAGGAAGCAACACCGGGATCTCAATTTCTGATGATAACCTGATTTTTGCGGATTCCGCAGCTTCCCGGACGCGCGCGGCCAACATCGGATCAACCGTCACGTCCGGCCCGCCTGCTTGCTGGATAGCCTCCGCCAAAAAGGCGCTGATGGCGCGGTCCAGATCATCCCCCCCAAGCCGCGTGTCACCATGGGTGGAGAGAACTTGAAAAACTCCTTCGTTCAGCTCCAGAATAGACAAATCGAAGGTCCCACCGCCCAGGTCATAAACCGCAATTTTAGAGCGTTCGCGCAAACGATTAAGCCCATAGGCGAGGGCTGCCGCCGTGGGCTCGTTGAGTACTCGCTCCACGACCAACCCGGCATCTTCTCCCGCCCTTTTCGTCGCCTGGCGCTGCGCATCATTGAAATAAGCCGGAACCGTGATGACCGCGCGGTCAACCGGTTGCCCGAGGGTTTGCTCCGCATCTGTTTTTAACTTCTTTATCACCTCCGCCGAAATGGCCTCGGGTTTCACCCGCGCTCCGGCACACTCGATCTCCGCCCAACCGTCGTCGCCCCTGACGACGCGAAACGGCACTTGGAGTTCCTCGGGTCGGAGTTCCGCATGACGCCGTCCCATAAACCTTTTCACAGAGAAAATCGTGTTGACGGGATCAACGGCCCTCAATCGGCGGGCAGCCTCTCCAACAAGCAGCGAACCCTGTCGGGAAAAATGCACCACGGACGGGGTCAACCGATGTCCTGAGCCATCTGCGACGACATAGGGAATACCGCTGTCGACGACAGCCACCAAGGAATTCGTCGTCCCCAAATCGATGCCAATAATCTTCTTTGCCTCTTTTTTCACGGGGTTTAGCTCTTCGCGCACAGGTTTCATAGTAGCTCAACCCCGCAGAAGTTGTCACCCCTTTACGAAGTCCCTCCCTCGGCCACGTGGATTTCCGTTCCGAGAAATAGCTGCCGATGGGCGATCCATCCAAGGGTCGAATATTGGAAACTCGGCCATCGCCAGGCCGAGCCACGGCAGGACTTGACTTCACGGTGGACCGATTTCTATTCCGAGCGGCGCGTCCACTTCCACTGAGAGGTCTCTGCCCTTGAGAAACACCCTTTCGGTGAGCCAAAGAATCTATTTGGCAGAACACCAATGGAACCTCAACCTTCTCGATCATATGAAACCGCCGTTCCTGCAAAAACGTCCCCGTAGGATTTTTCAAGTCCTGATGGCGTCGCTCTTTGGTCTCGCGGCTTCCGCCCAAAACGCCCCGCCCGCCAAACCTTCAGCCGCAGCCGATTCTTCCGCCAAGAGCGGCTCGAGTGGCTCGCCCTGCCCCGCAACCGGGAATGGGGGGATCTTGAATTTTGCCAACCGCGCCAAATTGAGCGGAGTTGACGCACAGGTTTTTGATTCCGGGGGCAAGCAACCGCTCTCGGGGCCAGGATATCTGGCCCAACTTTACGGTGCACCCTGCGATCGTGAGACCGCGTTCATTCCTCTCGACAAAGCGGTCCCGTTTCGCGAAGGGATCGCGGCGGGATACATCAAAGGCACAACACTCAC
>CANLCA010000524.1 GCA_947487925.1 Verrucomicrobiales bacterium
ATTGATAGGCGAGGGGACGGTCGCTGTCCGCGTTGAAGTAGCCGTTCGAATCCGCGTATCCCACGGCGTCCAGCCAGTGTTGCGCCCACCGCACCCCAAAGGCGGGGGAGGCGAGGAAACGGTCCACAAGCCGTTCCCAGGCCCCGGGAGCATCCTCCTGTTGGAAAGCTTTGATTTCTTCGAAAGTAGGTGGCAGTCCTCGCAGCCCAAAACTTAGCCTGCGAATCAGTACCGTCCTGCTCGCTTCTGGAGAAGGGATGATGTCAGCCTTCTTAAGTCGATCCAAGACGAAGTGGTCAACCGGCGTCTTTGGCCACTCGCTTGGACCCACTTCAGGGAGCGGAGGTTTGGTTGGCGAAACGAACGCCCAGTGCGGGCTCGGTGCGGTGATCGGAGTCGCCGTGGGTTGAACGACCTCAGCTGCCGAAAGGCCAGTCATCCAAAGCACAGCCCCCATGATCAAAGCGGGGCTTAAAAGGTGCTGCCGATGCTCGATCATCTTCTCCTTCCAGGAGTCTGAATCCCGCCTTGGATTGATGTGCTATTTCTTGAATACCGCATGATTGGGCTGCCCGCCCGATTCGATGAAGGCCAGCAGATCCAGAATGTCCTCTTTCGACACCACGCTCACCAACCCTTCCGGCATGGGAGAGAGTTTGGAAAATGCGCGCGCTCGCACTTCGGTTTTCTGGATGTCGACGAACTCCGGCTGCAGCGGGTTGGGCTGCAAAGTGAGCTTCTCAGCGGTTTCGTTCACGACTCGGCCTGTGATGTCGTCCCCGTTCCTGAGCTCCAGGGTGGTGTGTTGGAATTGTTCGGAAACGACCTTGGAGGGCTCGAGGATCGACTCCAGAACGTCGCGGCGTGTGAACCTTGAAGCGACTGCGGTTAGATCGGGGCCCGTTCCACCCCCTTCACGACCAACTTTATGGCAGGCGATGCATTGAGCGTCCACGAAGGTTTGCCGACCCTTTCCAAAACTGCGCGCGCGACCCGCCTGTTCGAGCAAAGGGACGAGATCCCCAAGGGCCCAATCTTTCACGAAGGAGCGTGCCCTCGGCTGCGGAAAAGTGGATGATGGGGCGTTTTGAGGGCTGGAATCTACAGCCTTGGAGAGCGTGCTTTCGACTCGCGCGCGATCATCAGCGGGCATCAGGTCCAAGGCTTCTTTCTGGAAATTCTTTAGAAAATTTTCGAAACTGGCGCCGTCACCATATGGGCGACCCGCTTCCTCGAACCATCGGTTCACGGAGCCCGGGTGCTTCATCCCGGAACGGTCCTTCTTGTAGTAGGCGAAGTAGTCGCGCCGCTGTTCGGAAGTCCATATCTTGGCGGATCGGAGGTGAAAAAGATAGTCGATTTGCTGCTCTTGAGTTTCTGCCTTATCCATCATGGTGAGAACTTTGGCAACAATGGTCGGGTCGTCCAGATAGATCAGCAGCTGCGCTAGCTCATGGTTCATGCGCGTGCTCTGCCCTGGAAACAATGGGCCCAGTCGTTCCACTCCCAGACGCGCTCGCTCTGGGGAGGGCTTGCCCTGCCGGATGCAACTGAGTTGAATGACTCGCAATTTTGTCAACGCCTGGTCCTCGGGCAGCGAGCTTGTGGGGAATTTCTGGAGGGCTTCGAACAACGCCGGTTGCAACTCTTTGTTCCCTGTTCGCGCCAGGGCCATGAGAGCTGTCAGAGCTGCCCAGGGTTTGGTTTCCGCAAGGGCGCGGTCTTTCCATTCCGAAAGAGGCTGTGATTCCAGAGCGACGCGTGCCGCAAATCGGATGGCACGATCCTCGCTGTTCAAGTGGGTCCAAAGAAACGGGACGGCTTTGGGATCTGGTTTGCCGTGGAAAACCTCAATCTGACGCCTCAGTGCGCGCGCCTCCACACCCGCGTCGAGGTCTCCGCGGGCTGTGACCACGCTTTCGCTGCCGGTGTATTGGACCCTGTAGAGACCGGATTGAACACCTCGACCCCCGGTTGTAAAATACATGGCTCCATCGTTTCCAATCACCAGGTCGGTGATGTTGAGCGGCGCCTTGGGCGCACCCGGTTTGGCAAGCCCCAGGGGGCACACGAAGTTTTCGTAAGTCCCGGTGTAGCTGGCTCCTTGCGAATCCATATGCACGGCCAACAGTCGGCCGTAAGTCCAGTCCATCACGAAAAGTGAGCGCTGATATTTTGGCGGGAATTTGGCCCCAGTGCCGAAGCCTATTCCGGTAGGGCATCCAAGGCCGATGTCGATGGCTCCCAGGCTGTCCGCGTGATCATCAGGCCACTTCCCAGTCCCTGAGCGCCATCCATATTCTCCCCCAGAGACACAGTGGTTGACGCGCGTAGGGCGATACCAGGGCATGCCCCAGTCCCACTCCATATCGGCATCAAAGGTGAAGAGTTCCCCGCTGGTGTTGAATGCGAGATCATACGGGTTCCGGAAACCGGCACAGAACAACTCCCATTTGACGCCCTCTGGATCCGTGCGCACGACATAGCCTCCCGGAGCCAGAATCCCCGCGGCGTGACCGTTCCCATCCCATTGTCGCGGGAGTAGGAGGTCTTCGGCATAGTTCCTCATCGGCGAGGAAGGCTCCACGCCATCGGGGACTTTGGTGTGATTACCGCACAAGATGTAGAGGTGGTCATCGGGTCCCAGAACCACCGCGTGGGGGCCGTGCTCGCCGCCGCCGCCGAACTTTTTCAGTAACTGAATGTCGTCGTATTGGTCGTTTCCTTTGTCCCGGAGCCGGTAGAGTCCACTGCCGAACGAGGCGCTGTATTGGTTGACGACCGCATAGATGGCGCCCTTATGAAAAAGGAGGCCCTGGGCGTCGTAAAGAGGTTTGGCGATGATCTCTCGCTTGGCCACTTTGCCGCCCGCGTCCAGAGTCACGCGCACGAGGCCTCGCTGCGCCTGCTCCTCCGGATTGGCTGCCTTGGGCCATTGGGGGCTGAGCAACAGCCTTCCTTTGTCATCCTTCGCCAGATTCACCCAAGAGCCTTCCTCTGGCTCCGCGGTGTGGATTAGTTCCACCTGAAAACCAGGCAACGAGAAAATCGCCGACACCGGTGTCGCCTCGCGCTTGGCGGCCTGACCGCTGGGACGTGTTTCAAACAGATGGCCCCAAGGATCTACACCCGATTTTCCAAGACTCTTGGCCGGCCTCCAGGTGGAGTCGTCA
>CANLCA010000525.1 GCA_947487925.1 Verrucomicrobiales bacterium
AACCTAAGGAGGGCTGGTGGAACAGCCGCGAAAGAACTCAGAGAACACAAAGAAAGGAAACAGGAGTCAAATCCACGCTGGCCTTTGGCCTCACCTGCCTGGGGGCGAGTCCGTGAATGAAAACCTTCCCTCTGTGCTCTGTGCGTTCTTTCGCGGCTAATTCAACTGCCGGATCTTGGCTGAATTTTTCCATCGCCCGCCAGTCTGAAAACTGGTTCAACTGCCCTATCCATATGCCAACGCTTCCCATCCATTCACTCGCTGTCATCGCGGCCCTGTTCTTCGCCGCGCTCACATCGCGCGCCGCCACTGCGGACCGCACCGCCCTTGGCGAACGCACCGCGCTCGACCGCTATGTGAAGGCACCGGACACGAACTACTCGTTCCGCGTCGCCAGCACCGTCAAGAGCAAGGGCTACACGACCTACATGATCGACCTGATCTCGCAGTCGTGGCTCACGACGAACGAAGTCGCCAAGCCGATCTGGCAGCACTGGCTCACCCTCGTGAAGCCCGACAAGGTCAGCAGCTCCACCGCACTGCTATTCATCAGCGGCGGCAGCCACAAGACCAACCCGCCTGCCAAGGCCGAGGCGAACATGATCCAAGTCGCCATGGAAACGGACACCGTCGTCGCCAGCCTGAGCAATGTGCCGAACCAGCCCACCGTTTTCGCCGGTGAAGACAAGGGACGCGTCGAGGATTCCCTCATCGCCTACACCTGGGACAAATTCCTCCGCACCGGCGACGAGAAATGGCCCGCGCGCCTCCCGATGACCAAAGCCGCCGTTCGCGCGCTCGATACCATCACCGCCTTCTGCGCGAGTGATGAAGGCGGCAAGTTGACCGTGGACAAATTCTTCGTCGCTGGCGGTTCCAAGCGCGGCTGGACCACCTGGACCACCGCTGCCGTGGACAATCGCGTCGTCGCCATCGCGCCCATCGTCATTGATATGCTGAACATCCGCCCCTCCTTCCAGCATCACTGGGAAGTGTATGGCTTCTACGCACCGGCCGTCGCCGACTACACGCGCGCCAAGATCATGGATTGGGACGGCACGCCGGAGTACGCCGCGCTGATGAAGATCGAGGAGCCCTACGAATACCGCCAGCGCCTCACCCTGCCGAAGTTCATCATCAACGCGAGCGGCGACCAGTTCTTCGTCCCCGACTCCGCGCAATATTACTTCAAGGATCTGCCCGGCGTGAAATACCTCCGCTACGTGCCGAACGCCGACCACGGCCTCAAAAACAGCGACGCGTGGATGACCCTGCTCGCCTGCTACTCCTCCGTGGTGAAGGGCTCGAAGCTTCCGCAGTTCACCTGGACCCTGCAAGACGACGGCTCCATCCGCGTGAAGAATTCGGACAAGCCCAGCGCCGTGAAGCTCTGGCAGGCGACGAACCCGAACGCGCGCGACTTCCGTCTGGACGCCATCGGTGAAGCGTGGAAGAGCACCGACCTGAAGGACGAAGGCGGCGGCGTTTACATCGCGAAGGTGGAGAAGCCCGCGAAAGGCTGGACCGCGTTCTTCGCCGAGCTGACCTACGAGAACGGCACCGCCGCGCCCTACAAGTTCACCACTCAGGTCCGGGTGGTCCCCGACGTGAACCCGTTCAAGTACGAGCAGCCGAAGGCGCCGAGGTGAGGGTGGTCGACTTTCTCGCCAAGGCCGGCCTTCGTGTGGTGGCCAGCGCGGTCCTAAGGCTAATCATCTGTTAGGCGGCATTACGCGCATCGCAGTATGTTCATCGAGAGTCCAGTCACCGAGAGCGAGCAGCAGTTTCGAGCTTTTGTCACTGAGCTTGTCACGAGCATCTACGGTCGTGTCCCGGAGTGGTTGGAGTTTAGCGTTGGCAGTCGCGTTGAGTTTCGAGGCACATCGTTCCGACCGTTCATCTGTCCGGCTGGCAGCGTGGCGTGTCAGATTCAGTTGCGAGCAGTTCAGGCAGGCGGCATCGCCCGCGCCATCTTGTTGCGTGGCGAGGTTCGAGGATTGTCGCACTGTAGCGAGATTCGTGTTGGCATTGAGACAGAGGTTGATTGTCATGAGATACATGCCGCGTCCTGAGTAACAGAGCATGCTAGTTATTGGGCGGCGGCGTCCCGTGCGCCGGGTCGCTGAGCTTGAGTCGTCCACTCGACACGCATTTATGAAGATTCGCATCATCATTGTTCTGGCTGCGGTTGTTGTTGTGGCCGCGATGATCGTCGAGTGGAAGTTTGCAGCGTCTATGGGAGCGGCATACGCCAAGCACGGATACCACGGCATTTGCAACGGCGGAGTCGGCCAGCCTTACGCAGACTTTATTCGCGAGCTTCGCAAGATGGCAGATAGTGGAGACACGAATCGGTTGGCGACTGTCTTGCGTCGTGCTGACGAGCGTAGCCGCAGCATCTTCGACGTTTGGCTTTACGACGATCGTGACGCATATCGGAAGAGTCTTGATGAGATACTCAAGTGATTTCCTAAGCAGTGCGCTACAGCGCCTGACTGGCTTCGCCCAGCTTCTCCCGCGCCTCCGCATCGAACGCCCAATAGTCACACGTCAGCTCTTCGCCAGCGGCAATGTCGCGGAGCGCGACGGTGACGATGGGCGGAGTTGAATCCGGCGGAGCGCCGGTGTTTGGGTCCGGTGCATGATTCATGAAGCAGGTGTGGTCGCCGCTGAGCACCCGTCCGCCCGTCTCACGGTCCACATACGCAAACCACCGGAGGTGCGTCTGCGCCTCGGCAGACAGCGCGGTAAACTGTTCAGGAGTGAACTCCCGGTCAAAGCCTGGCTCGAACCGCCAGACGGGCGTTCCCCGGCGAATGGCTTCTACCGCGAATAATCCCATGCCGTGAATCGCGCTCGGCGCGACGCGGGTTCGGACGAGCATCATGTCAGCGTGCTGCCGGCATCCTGCCGGCAGATGAAGGGTGAACCAGCCGGCAAGATGCCGGCAGCACGTTGGGGATGGAGGCTCACTACTAGACCTAATACCTTTCGGAAATTCAGGGAGATGTTTGTCCCGGAGGGACATTCGACAATAGCCCAGCGTTTCAACGCTGGGTAATCGCGAGAAGATAGGCTCAGTCCCGAAGGGACGGTTGAGGAGCGGCCAGTGGCAAAATCATTCAACCGTCCCTTCGGGACTGGGGGACCATGGGGATGAAC
>CANLCA010000526.1 GCA_947487925.1 Verrucomicrobiales bacterium
GGACACCACCTGCCGACCGTCTCGCAAGGTCATCAAGGGGCGTTCCGGGGCCACCGCAACCCGAGTGACCGTTTCGTCGTCAAGCCGCATCAGATTCGTGCCATACTCGGCATAGACTGCCCCGTCGGTTCGCCGTGAGACACCCACCGTCCCCCAACCCGAGGCGCCTCGGAGCCCCTCCGGAAGCAGGCTGCGATGCGTTCTGGTGGCGGGATCGAACACCACAAGATCGCCTCGCAAAGTTCCGATCCCGACATACACCTTGCCGGTCGGTCCCACAGCCAAGCTGCGCGCATACATTTCCGTGGGATGCATCCTGCCGAGATCCTCCATCACTCCGGAGCTCGGGTTGAAACGAACCAGCTTGGCCTGGGGATAAGTACAGCCGTAGACCCATCCATCTTTCCCCACGTCGTACTGCCAAAGGTAGTCCTCGGTCTTGGATGGCTTTCCTAGGACTTCAATCCCTCGATCAGGCTGGCTGGGATCGAATCGAAGAATCAAGGCCCCATCCCACGTGCCCAGGTAAATGCGCTGGTCAGGCCCCGCCACCAACGCCCACGCGCCAGGCCCCTCCGGCGCGTTGAACTGCCTCGCCTCTCCTGTGTCAGGATCCACCTGGACCAGAAACAACTTCCCGCTGAGTTGGTTGAAATTGAAAAACAGGGCTTCACCACCGCGCCCGTTCGGCCCCACGACGCACCCCATCAATCCTCCCACCCTCACCGGAATGCCCAGCGACTCAAACTTCGGTTCGGCCCTGATTACGGGCCATGCAGCCATGCTAAGAGCTACCAGACTGGCGAAGACGGAACACCAGTGACCGAAGAGCTTCATGGTGAAAAGTATGGGCCGCCAACGGGGACTCGTCGAGAAGGATCCTGCGCTTGGGTGTGTGACGATTGAGGGGGAAAGCGTCGTGAACCACCCCACCGCAAACGACCCCTTCCTCTCACGGCGCTGTTTGAAGCAGGGGTCAAGACCGTGGCTTGGTCGCCCGTTGCCGTTCAATCCAACCCGCAGATCACAAAGTAGAACCTCCCCTCGGCAGGCGGATGCGCAAAAAATTCATCCGTTTCTCGAATGACAACGCCAACTGACGGCGAACCATTTCCGTCAAATCCCGGTCACTTTCCTTCTCGAGCGCCTGAAGTTTCTTTTTTCTTGAGAGCCTCTTTTTCATTCAGAGTTATCTTTAGAATCTCCATCACAGCCCGGTCCCGGGCCCGGCCTGCGGCGCGTTTGCTGAAGAGGATGTCAGCCAGATCCGCCAGCCAAAGCTCCTGCCCACCAATGAGTCTCTTCTCCGCCCTCGATCGAAGTTTGGAAAAAGAACTGAAGCCATGGATTTGAGCCATAAAATCGACCTGGAGTCCGCGATCTTCGTTGACCACGCGGAAAAACTCCGAGACGGGGTAGTAGGGACGGAGAATCGTCGCTTACAACTCGTTGGCAAACCGTTTCAGTTTCGCAAAATGAAGAGCTTTCGCGATCTGATAGAGCAGCGTTTCCGCGTTCACAGGTTCGGTTTTATCTCATGTTCAGGCTCTCCTTCAAGCCGCGAGTGAGGGTTGGGGGCAGGATCTCCAAATCTCCGGGAGTCGCTGACACCTCATCGGTTGTGGAGCGGTTTGATGACTGAGGGAGGTGAAGCAAAGGATGTGAAGGTTTCTACTGGATCAACGCTTCGCCCTCAGAACAGCCGTTGCCCACGGAGAATCTTCTCAAGATCCCCGAGATAAAATCTTTCCTAGTCACCCATCCGATCCACAAAGAAACGGCCTAATTCTTCGGCAACTCTCTCTCATCCAGGTCGTTGTAAATCTTCATCCCGCTCCACTGAGCAGTGCCGATGCGGCGCTAACCACGCACAACTCGGCCCAGTTCCCTCTTGCGATTCGGTTGGTCGATGTTATTTATTCGGGCTCTTTGGGTAAAGTTTGATATGCAATACAAGATCTCGCACCGGGCCAGTTGTCTCTCACCATCACTCACTCTTGCCATCGACTCGAAGGCCAAGCAGATGAAGGCCGAGGGCCTGGATGTCGTGGGCTTTGGCGCTGGAGAACCCGATTTCGACACGCCTCAACATATCAAGGACGCGGCCATCAAAGCGATCGCCGATGGCTTCACCAAATACACGCCGAGCAGCGGCATTCCCGAGTTGCGGCAGGCGATCGCCGACAAATTCAAACGTGACAACGGCCTCACCTACAAGCCGTCGCAAGTCATCGTTTCGTGCGGTGGCAAACACTCCTGTTACAACGTGATTCTAGCCACCTGTGAGGAGGGCGATGAGGTCATCATTCCCGCGCCTTACTGGCTGAGTTATCCCGAGATGGTCAAGCTCGCCAGCGCCACGCCGGTGATCCTGAACACCTCGGATAAGACCGAATTCAAGGTCACCCCGGATCAACTCAGAACGGCGATCACACCCCGCACCCGATTGTTCATACTCAATTCACCCAGTAACCCGACCGGTTCCCTTTACTCCCGAGAGGAGATCCAGGCGCTCGGGGACATCTGTGTCGAGAAGGGCGTGCTGATCATGAGCGACGAAATCTACGAGAAACTCGTTTACGACGGGGCGGCGCACACCAGCGTGGCAGCTTTTTCCCAGTCGCACTATGACCACACAATCATTGTGCATGGAATGGCCAAAGCCTACTCCATGACCGGTTGGCGCCTGGGCTATTTGGCGGCCCCGGAGCCGATTGCCAAGGTGATCGACGCGATCCAAAGCCACAGCACAAGCAACCCCACTTCCTTCGCGCAAAAAGGCGGGGTCGCAGCCCTCAACGGTCCTCAAGATCATTTGCAAACCTGGCTTGCAGAATACACCAAACGGCGATCCTACGCCCACCAACGCCTCAATTCGATACCCGGTGTCAGTTGTGTGAATGCGAAAGGCGCCTTTTACCTGTTCCCAAACATTTCCAGGCTCGGTCTGTCGTCCTCTGATTTCTGCGCCCGACTGCTCGAACAGGAGAAGGTGGCCGCAGTCCCAGGAGTGGCGTTTGGGGCAGACGAATATCTGCGCATCAGCTACGCGACAAGCATGGCGAACATCGAAAAGGGCCTGGACCGGATCGAACGCTTCGCCAAAACCTTGACGTGATCTGAATGTCGCGACCCGGGGAACGGAACCAACCCC
>CANLCA010000527.1 GCA_947487925.1 Verrucomicrobiales bacterium
AGGCGCAAGAAGCCGGATTGCAACTCCGCAAAATCGAGCCGGGATTCGGTCTGGGAGGATGTGGGATCAGTGCCTATCACCTGCTCGCGGGCATTGTTGAAGCCGTCCTGGTCCGGATCGCCCTTCGGTCCGAAGGCGAGTGTCCCGAACCACTTCATTTCCCAGGCATCGTCGAGGCCATCGCCGTCCTTGTCCGTAATCGCCACGCCACGGATGAGGAGTTGAACGTAGGTGACAGCGCCGGTTGCAGCGGTGGATGAACCAGAAGTTCGCACGGTGGTGTTGCGCTCGTCACTCACCTCGACCCGCCATTCACCCACGCTGCTTTCGTAGAAGTGCTGCGAGCTCCAGTAGGTCCAGTCGCGCGGGCCGGTCGAGTTGTCACTGTTAATGGATTGAAGCACCGAGCGGGTTCCTGCGGGAGAAACCAGTGTCACCCGCACATCCGAACGGCTCGTGTGCGTCGTCTTCAGGCGGACCCCAATGCTTTCGCAAACCAAGGTATCGCTGACTTTGAATCGGTAAACAGCGGATCTCAGTTGCAACCTGGCGGTGGCGTCAAGATGCGTCGCGATGAAATTGCGCAGGCGTTCGCCGTCGTTTTTTCCAATACTGACCGCAGGGATCGGCACAAAGGTGGTGCCGCCCATCGGTTGGATTACCGTCGTGCCGGTGTTGTTGAAAATCACCGCGAATGAGGCACCAGCGCGTGCGGCACGTGCAATCTTCTCCTCGAAATAACTGGTGCCCCGCTGAATCAACGCACCTTTGCTTTTCACATGCAGTGGAAGCTCTTCGTTCGCCTGCCCTAAATCTATTAGCAGCATGTCTGTCGTAGGATCGTCGGCATGCGGGCCGAGCGATGGCAAGCAGCGGATCGAGGTGAGTGACGCGACGATCCCATCGCCCGAACAGACCACGCGCAGGGCGTCATCGGGAATCTCCTGACGCGTGGTGTTCGTCAGCGTCAGCGTGGTGACTGGTGGACGATTTGACCAAAGCTTGGATAGGCGAACGGCAAAACCGGCGTCAGGCACGCCAAAGCCGACGTTGTGGCTGACGCGCAACCCGGCGCCGTTGAGCCGAACATTTGGGTCGTTTAGGTCGTAGTGCCTCGCGCTCTGAATCAAGATTTGCTGAACATCGCGATAGGTGAGGCCGGGATTCGCACTCAAAACGAGCGCCACAACACCAGCCACCTGTGGCGAGCTAGCCGAGGTGCCGTTGAAACCGGCGGTATCGCCCGTGTCGCCGGCCGCTATGTTGTGCCCAGCAGGGCCGGTTGGATCGGTTGTCAGAACATCTGGCGCGACGGGGTCCATTCCCTCCGGCACGCCATCACCGTCGCTATCGACAACATCGCCGCTTGGCGCGGCGACGAGCACGCAGGCGCCGGGGCTGCTATAGCTGCATGCTCGTCCGTCCTTTCGAATCGCCGCCACCGCAATGACGCGCGGATCGCTCGCGAGACCATCATCATTTGCATCGGTCAAACTTTCGCGGTCATTGCCCGCGGCGCGCACGATCACCACTCCCTTGCCGCCCCTTCCCTTGTTCACGGCCGCGGCGATCCCCGCCTCAGACAAAGCTTCGATCCCTAACCGTGCCGTGCTAGCGCTGCCCCAACTGTGGTTTTGCACGACCACTCGGTCGCCCGCGTATTGGAACATGTTCATCAACTGCTCATCGTTCGCGATGCTATCCAGACCGCGCGATGTGCCGAAGATGACCCAACTTGCCAACTGCGCTCCGGGCGACACACCCACCACGCCGCGCGCGTTGTCAGCCTCGGCGGCAATTAACCCAGCGACGGCGGTGCCATGGTCGGCGCTGGAAGAAGCCGGGGCGCCATTCGTTGTGTTTCGATAAAAATTAAAATTTGGGCCGGTGATTCGAGACTTTAGATCCGGGTGATCGAGCTGAACGCCGTCATCGACGACTGCCACCACCACACCTTCGCCGCGCGTGATTGGCCAGGCGGCTCGGATGTTGAGGTCTGGCCCCGTCAGGTTGCGATCTTTGCCTCGGTTGTCCAGATTCCACTGTTGCTGAAAGAGCGGATCGTTAGGCGCCTTGGCATACGCCTCATGCCGCTTGAACGAGCGGCGCATGACCGGGTAACTCGCCAAGGCACCTTCGTACTTGGCCAAAGTCTCTGCGGCCGCGATCGCACTGGCAGCATCCGCGGCTTGAAGAATGAAGAGATTGGAGCTCACCGTGCGAGCAAGCGTGAGGCTTGAGCTGGCAAGAAACGCATCGAGGCCGTGGCCAGGCTTCAGTTGGAGAACCACACGGCTGCCGAGTTCAACCGTGTTCGTCGAGCCATCGATTCGAGCTGGAGTCCATTCGTCTCCGGGGTTGCCTGCGAACAACCGCTTGCCCATGTCATTCGTCGCGTTGATCACTCGAATGTGATAAGCAGTCTGGTGGGGCTCTCGAAATTCGAAGCGCCGTGTGACGTTCGTTTCCGCGGCTCTTGTCACAAAAGCCAGCGCGACCACCGCGCACGTCATTAGCAGGAGTCGATGTGTACGTCTAACAGTCGCGCCATCGACCGCAACAAAGTTGGTCAGCATCACAGTTTTAAAGGCAAGTCGCGTGCCGTCTTCCGCAGAATCCGGAATAAACTCTGGTTTCGCGTTGACGTTCCCCCCGGCCTCCGAATAGCCTTGTGCCATACTCAAATCGCAGTTCCGATCGGTTCTTTTCTGCGATGCCAAAGACCCCACATTTGGGGGAAACTTATGACACTCAGACGCCCACAGAAACGAGCCGGATCAGAGCATCGCGACTCGGGGCTCTTTGCTTTCACCCTCATCGAGCTGTTGGTCGTGATCGCCATCATTGCGATTCTGGCGTCACTCCTCCTCCCGTCGCTCAGCGCGGCAAAGGAGAAGGCCCGGCGCGCTTCGTGCAAGAGTGCCTTGCGGCAGCTCGGACTTGCATTTCAAATGTACGGTCTGGACAACGGCGAACGCCTGCCGCAAGGGTATCGGGACGACGGCTTCTCTCACTCGATTTGGATCAGCACTAACACCTTCAACGCCATTCGGCAGTATAGCGCCACGAACATGAGCACCTGCCCGAGTCTGGCTGGTACTTTCCAGTACTTTCAAGCTCCCTACGGCTATGTGATTGGATTC
>CANLCA010000528.1 GCA_947487925.1 Verrucomicrobiales bacterium
ACTGTCGCAGCAATTTGTTTACACACTGAATGACAAGCATGCCTTCAAGCTTAATGTGGGCGAGTTTGTCCTAGATGAAGTAGGGGCCAGCAGTCGAGATCCTTATATGGGAGGCGCCCAACTGAGGTTTGATTCCACCTGGAATACACATTGGCAGACAACTTTCGGGGTAGGGGCGTTGGTCATCAGTGGCAAAGATGGACTTCGAGGTGCTTTTAGCACGACCACCCCCGCCAGGACTACGGAAGTCGATGTGAAGGGAGTGCCGACCATCGTGGTCCTAGATCCGGCGACGACGGCAGCTACGGCGGCGACCGTTCCGGATGTCAACCAGGGCAATACGCGCGACGCAGGGGGCCGTTTGGTAAACAACTATAACCCCATAGTAGTGGATTCTGGAATCACCTATAGCCTGGAGAGTTTCCCTATGTATGCCGGGGTGTTTCCGATCCGGGTTGGAGGTGAATATGCCCACAATCCAGGGGCTGATAACGACAATACCGCGTATGCCCTGGGGGTTACTTTCGGCAAGGCATCCAAGAAAGGCACTTGGGATCTGGGTTACAAATGGAAAGAGATGCAGCGGGATTTTTGGTGGGAAGAATTGCCAGACTCAGACTTTGGAACCTACTATGAGACTGCGCCCTTGGGAGGAAGACGCGGTTACCAAGCTGGAACCAATGTGCGAGGGCATGTGTTCAAGGCTACTTACGCTCCTTCCGACTCATTCACCATTGGACTGACTTATTTCGTGGGGGAAGCGATTGTCGAGAGTCCCCTGGCCAGCGGGAGCACTATCGGACGGCTACAAGTGGATGCGATCTGGAAATTCTAACCCGAAGGCTGCTGGTTTCGTTCGCTTTTTGCCAACCAATCGCTGTCACACAAACGTCACATCTCCGACACTTCCCCTTATTACAACTCCTTTAGAATCAACTTACATTTAGATTATGAAACTCAGTGTTCTGCGCAAAGGCCTGCTCATCGTTGGAATCGCGACGACCGCCGCCGCTTGGGTTGCCCAGGCTGGTAGCGTCACCGCCAAGGGATCGGACACCATGGTCATTCTGGCTCAAAAATGGGCTGAGGTTTACATGGGCAAGACTCCGGGCGTGAAGATCCAGGTGACGGGGGGTGGCACTGGTACCGGGTTTGCGGCGCTCCAAAATCGGACCACGGATTTGTGCAACGCCTCTCGAAAGATTCGCGCCAAGGAGATCGAAAATTGCATCAAAGCCTTCGGTAAGAGACCTACCGAGTACAAGGTCGCAATGGATGGATTGTCCGTCTACGTCCATACGGAAAACAAAGTCAACGAGCTCAGTCTTCCTCAATTGGAGCTGATCTTTACGGGCAAGATCAGAAACTGGAAAGAATTGGGAGGAGCCGATGCGCCTATCGTTCTTTACAGTCGAGAGAACAGCTCTGGGACTTACGAGTTCTTTAAGGAGCATGTTTTGAAAGGGAAAGATTTCGCTTCCAACGCCCAGACCATGCCTGGAACCGCGGCGGTTCTCCAAGCGGTAGCTAAGGAGAAGAATGGCATCGGCTATGGGGGGGCGGCCTACGGCGAGGGAGCGAAGCACGTGGCGGTGAAGAAGGACGACACCTCGGAGGCCCTGCAACCCACAGAGGAGCTCGTGGTCAAAGGGGCTTACCCGATATCGCGGTATCTTTTTATCTACCTCAACCCGGCGCTGGACAAGGGCGACGTGGCCACTTACTTGAAATGGATGCGCAGCGAGGATGGCCAGAAGGTGGTGAAAGATGTGGGTTATTTTCCATTGCCGAAGCACCTTCGTGAATAGATTCACGACGGTTGCTCAATGATTCTTCACCCTTCATGAGCTTCTCCAAAAAAGAATCCAGTCGCTCCATTGGCTGGATGGGGATGAAGCGTGGGCATCGAGCTCGACCCTTGGAGTGGATAGCAGAAAAGCTGCTCTTGATCGTCTCGATGTCCGCGATCGTGACGATTTTTTTGATTTTCCTGTTTGTGGGCAGGATGGCGGTCCCCATCTTATTCGAACAAATGGACAGCGCCGCGGTGCGGCGAGTGATTCCTTCCTCCGATCTCGACAAGATCCAAAAGCCTGAATTGATGGAGTATCTGGAGCTTAGCGAGAAGCAGTTCAAATCGATGGATCGGGAGACGCTTCTGAGCTTGATGGAGGTCAAGGAGGAGGCGGCGAAAGAAGCTCCGGATGGGGACAAAGATGGGAAAGTTAACACGACCTTGTGGCGCTATCTTTTATTGCCGCACGCGTGGGCAGGTTACGCCAAGCCCGAGTATATCTGGCAACCCATTTCTGCTGTCCACAAGTACAACATCATCCCCCTGGTTATCGGAAGCTTGAAGACGACTTTGGTCGCGCTTTTGGTCGGGATGCCGCTGGCGCTTGGGGCGGCGCTTTATGTGTCCCAGTTCGCTTCGGAAAGGCACAAGGAATGGATCAAGCCGTGCATCGAACTTTTGGCGGGAATTCCGTCGGTGGTGGTGGGCTTTTTTGCCTTGATCGTGATGGCTTCCGCTTTGAAGTCTATTTTTGGCTATGAATCGCGGCTGAACGCCTTTGTGGCTGGGGTGGCGCTAAGCCTGGCAGTGATTCCGGTGATGTTTTCGATAGCAGAGGATTCATTGACGAGCGTTCCCCGCAGCTATACGCAGGCGGCGTTGGCGCTGGGTGCCACGCCTTGGCAGACCACGTGGCAGGTGGTGCTCCCGGCAGCCTTGCCGGGTGTCTTTGCAGCGGCCATCCTCGGATTTGGCCGTGCCATCGGAGAGACGATGATTGTGCTGATGGCCAGTGGCAATGCCAGCATCATGTCTGCAAGCCTGTTCGATTCCACTCGCACGATCACCGCTAGTATCGCCGCAGAATTGGCCGAGGCCGTGTTTGGAGGGCATCACTACCGAATTCTGTTCACCATTGGATTGCTGCTTTTCGTGGTGACCTTTTTCACCAATCTTCTCGGTGAAGCAGTGGTTCACCGACTCAAAATGCGTCTTGAGGCTCGAGCCTAATTGGCATGAAACCCATTGCTAAGCACCAGTTTCAACGCCAGAAGACGGATTATTCTTCCTGGTTTTTTTCTTCGATGACGGGGTTGGCCACGTTCCTGATACTGGCGATTCTCGGAG
>CANLCA010000529.1 GCA_947487925.1 Verrucomicrobiales bacterium
CAGCAAAGCGCAGAGGGCCAGAATCCCCCGGATATTGGACCAGTCGAAGGTTCGCGTCCTTGGGTTTCGGGCAATCGCCTTGGGAATGGTTCGTAGTTCGGGCTGGTTGGAAGCAAGGCAACGTTTCATGAAACCCACTTTATGAGTGCAACTTATTGACAACGCAAGCGGTAGAAGCGCGCCCCTTCCGTTGGCGAGATGACGTAGGACCCGGAAGTGGCCGCTGGTTTGACAGGGTCCAGCAGGTCGTAGCAAAAACTGGGGACGACGATATTTGGGATAGCAGCACGCCTTTTGAATAGAGGAAAATCGTCCAAAAGGCCAGAAAATGAACTGAGTCCCGGACACCTTGATTGCGGCTAGTCAGCAAGAAAAGTTGGAGATCCAACAAAATCGGAGAAGCATGGGCTCAGATCTTTGTTGAGATTCGACTTCGAAATAGGACGCTGCGGCCCAGGGCAGGGATTCTGTCCGGTTGCGTGGTTGCGACAAATGGCCCGCCGTCTCAAAACAACCTGAGTGATCGTTTCATCGTCATCGTGTTATGGAAAATCTCGTCGAACTCCTCATCGCTGGTGTCGCTTTCGGGCTCGTTGGAAGTTATCTTTCCATCGTCAGCCGGTTTATCCGTGAAAGCGAGCAGGCAACCCCGGAGTGGGCCTCGCCAGTCGAGCGTTCCTCGGCTTCATCCGCTTCGGCTATGGGCCATACGGCGGCACACGCCCATTGATCTCCCTCGTTGTGGCCGTCGACGTGCGACGGCAGACAAGCGGGTTAATTTTTAACTTGGCTGGAATCTCCAGTCACGGTCTGGTTTCGTATCCCGCACACGAGGTAAATTCAGAGGCACGCTTGGGGCCAAGCTGCGTGTGAAAAGATTGGGGCAGTGTGTTTGTTCGTGTGCTTGGAGATGCGAGAAAGGCCCTCCCAATCAGCAAACGCGTTATCCTGCAAACGGCCGTTGGGCATGCAAGTTTAGAAAACTTGCGAGGATTTGGGAGACTGGTAGAGTTGGGGGATGAGCCGTCGCCGAATCCTCTTGGCGTTGTTTGTTTCGGGAACCTTGCTATGGGGCGGTTATCGGGCTTGGCGTGCCCACCTGAATCTCGTGACGCTCGACGTCCGGAACATGGACGTCGGAAGGGTGGTGTCGAAAATTGAGTGGCAGACATGGGAGCGGATCCTGGTGAATAAGGGAGTTAGAGGTTCAGTGACCTTGAGGGTGAAGGACGTTCCACTGGATGAAGTTCTCAATATCATCGGGTTACAGACCGGGTCGCGGTGGTCGGCCTTGTACCCGATTTACTCCACACGCCAGTCTGCCCAGGCCTTTCAGAAGGTCGTCAGAGGGGAGCTGTCCCCGGTTGGGAGCGGTTGGTTGAATCTGCAAAAGACACCGCTTTGGCAGCGAGGTGGAGGCAGCGGTTTTGGGAATACTGCTCGAGCCGAGAACAAGCTGGTGTCCGCGCAGATTTTGAACAAGGACCTTAGCTTTACCACGCTTGCCCTTTCCCGGTTCACTCGGGCCCAGGTGGTGCCCGAAGACAGTGCCAAGGGAATGATCAATCTGAGATTGCAGGAAGTGCGCTTCGAAAAAGCGGTCGCCCAGGTCGCAAAACAGCTTCATCGGAAGTGGGACCAATACTACGCGCTCCAACCACTCAACACGGCGGTCGTGACTCGAACGGAAGCCGGAGGGGCAGGTGATTCGAAGCCCGTGGTGGTGGCACGGGAGCAGGCACCCGTCGCGCGGGAACAGGAGATGGAGGCTTTTTTAGCTACAATGACGCCTGAAGAGCGCCAGAAGACCCAGGATCAAATCGCGACCGCGGAACAGTTCAACTCATTGCCCGCTGGGGAGCGCCAGCAAAAGATGCAGGAGATGTCTGCTCAGGCATCGCAGGCGAGCCAGGCAGACCTGCAGCAGCGCATCCAGAATCGATTGAAGAACGGGACGCCCGAGCAACGGGTGGCTAAGGATCGCGAAAAGCAGGGAAAACCGCCTCGCGCAGAAAAGTGATGGGCTACAGAACTCCGGATGAGAGAGGCTTGAAGAGCAATGCGGCACGTCCTTTATGGTTCTCGTGAGCAACTTGGAGGGACTTTATCGTCAGGTTCCTGGGAAGAATCGGCTGGGTTAACTGCCGTTGCAAGGTTCCAAGGTTGTCGGCCATTCTATTCTGGAACGGAGGGACCCTTCTTCCCATGAATCGTAGAACGGAATTCCTCAGCCATGGGTGTGCGAAGGCTTTCACCTTGATCGAACTGCTTGTGGTCATCGGGATCATCGGGATTCTCGCGGGGCTCTTGTTGCCAGCTTTAAGCCGGGCAAAGGGTAAGGCCCACGACACCAAATGTCTCAGTAACCTCAAGCAACTTGGGATCGCGCTGACCATTTACACTGACGACCACGAAGGCAAGTTGCCGTTTGCAGAGCGGCGCCCGACGACACCGATCAACCCCACAAATGTCTTGCCACGAATAGTGGACGTACTCTCGAACAACGTAGGCGGTGTGTTGGCGGTGTTTCTTTGTCCGAAGGATCGTTACAAGTGGTTTGAGAAAGAGGGCTCGAGCTACGAATGGAATTATCAAGCGAACGGAAAACCCATCGAACTCCCTGGGGTGATTTCTGGGCTTCAGATGACGGCTTCGATAGCCCGTCTTCTCTACGATTACGAGAATTTCCACCCGGGCAGCCCGAACGGAACCAAAAACGTGCTTTATGGCGATGGTCATGTGGCACCGATAAAGTGAGGGATCTCTCGCCCAAACCGAGGGGGTTCCCTGAAAGAAGGTGAACCTTGATGAAAACGTCGGGAGGGTGGCGCGAGCCCCACGATAGGTTTCTGTCACAGGGGTTTCGAGACATCATTGACGGACTCGTATCACGCGTCCTTCCTGATGAACATTCTTGCGAAAACTGGCTTGTCCGTTTTTGAATTCCGGGCTCGAACTTGAGCTTCGACTCCTATTCCGTTGACGCTTCTTGCTTCCAGAAGTGGGAATGTTACAAAGGGCCTGTCGTGCTTTGAGGGCTTAAGCATTGACCTGAATCCAGGTTCGAAATCCTTCGGGTTCGAAACAGTCCTGACCGATCTGAACGTGTAACAAGTTATGGCCTACCGAGC
>CANLCA010000530.1 GCA_947487925.1 Verrucomicrobiales bacterium
AGTCTCGCTGATTTGCCAAAGTCGTATCCGGTTGTCGCCCCCGCCGGCGGCAAGGTGTTTGCCATCGGGAGAGAACGCCAGCGAGAGCACCTCCTTAAGGGGTTGTGAAAGCGTGTCTCGGCGCTCCCCCGTCGAGACATCCCAGAGCTTGACTGTTCGATCCCCGCTGGCACTGGCCAGGATTTTCCCATCGGGCCTGAATGCTAGATCGTATATGGCGCCGTTATGGCCTTGGAGTGTCCGAATCTCGTCACCCGTTTGGGCGTTCCAAAGTTTGATGGTCTGGTCGTAACTTCCCGAGGCCAGCGTTTTGCCGTCGGCAGAGAGAGCCAAGGCGTGGATGGCGTCTTTGTGGCCTCCAACACTTCGGATCAAAGAACCATCCTCCGTGTTCCAAGCGCGGATTTCTCCCTCAAGACCCGGTTGACCGCTGCCCGAAAAGAGCTGGCGGCGGTCTGAGGAAAACACCAGCGCGTTGACGGCTCCCGTGTGTCCCTGGAGAGTGCGGATGAGGACTCGCGTTTCGACTTCAACGAGGTCAATTTGAGAGTATCGCCCCATTGCCAAGGTTTTCCCGGCCGGATCTGCGGCGATTGCGTGAATGGGACTCT
Source organism: Verrucomicrobiales bacterium (assembly GCA_947487925.1). Lineage (GTDB taxonomy): Bacteria > Verrucomicrobiota > Verrucomicrobiia > Limisphaerales > F1-80-MAGS106 > F1-80-MAGS106. The sequence goes on from CANLCA010000530.1 coordinate 612, forward strand.
TTAGCGAATGCTTCGGAGTGACTGCTTTGAGGGAAAGACCTCGCTTGATGGCTCGTTCAGGAGGTTTGGCGCCGGAATCGATCCACGATGCCAGGAGGTCGATTTCTTCGGGTTTGAGTTTTTCCTTTTTTCCGGGAGGCATAATTCTCTTTTTGCCATCCCTCTCCACTTCACCTCGGACCAGCTTCATCAAAAGGCTATCCCGGCTGTTCCCAGCGACGAAGGAGGCCCCGGCTTCACCGCCTTTGAGCAGACTTTCGTGCGATTCAAGCACCAGGTTGGCCTCGGGATCCTTCGCGCCATGACAATCGATGCAATATTTCTGAAAGACTGCATCCACCTCCCTGTAGTCAGGCGCCGCTTGGGCAACGAAGGTCCAAGCAAGGGAGATGACCGCAAGCAACTGGCCTAGGACGGATCGTTGATGGAGCCATGTTTCCGAGGAGGTGCGGCTTCGATGATCGATGGAAGCAGGAAGTCGCATTCCGGCCGCTTTTGCCCTCAAATGGAGCGGAGACATCGGTCCGCAGGGATGTCGGTCGGCGACGAAGGGATCAGAAAACGCGAGTCCCTCTCTAGAGTGCGTCCGCTGAGGCGAGTGGCAACCTGCGCTCCGCCCGATCGAACGTAGGCGCCGATGGAGTATGGTCCGAAGCATCTGAGAACGATGTTTGAGCGGCGAGTTACCTTGCGGAGGCGGTTTGTTTGGTGTCGCTGATGCACCAGAGGGCCTGGTGGGTTCTAAGGAACAGATCGCCACGGGACACGGCAATTGTGGAGTTGGACTTTTCACCAACCGAATTGATCGAGACCACCTCGAACGCGGGGCCCGCGCGCAAAACGAAGGTGTCCCCTGAGCGGTTGACAATGTAGATATTCCCACCCACCAACACCATGCTAGCCCAGGTTTCGCCGTCGGCCTCGTTGCCCTTGAGACGTTCGAGCCAGAGTTGCTTTCCTGTCGCAAGGTCGAGGCATTCCGCGTGGCCATCCGTGTTGCCGATGAAGATGCGTCCTTTATGAATGACCGGTGAGCCGATGCGATGCTTTTTTGCCCGCTGCTCATACCAGGTTTGATTCCCCGTCATGTTCCCGGATCCGCCAGGCTTAACGACGCTCACTGAGCCGAAATATCCTCCCATGGTGACTATGCTGCCTTCTGTGTAGGTTGGGGAACTGTAAACCAATGGGTTCATGCCTTCGCAAAACCAAAGAGGCTTACCGGTGCTAAGCTCGAATGCTCTGACCTGATTGGAGACCGGCAGAACGACTTCCTGCCGGTTGCTTGTCTTGACCACAATGGGTGTTGCAAAAGATCCCATCATCCCGTCAGTTTTGCCCGCAAAGCCATCAAAACGCTCTTTAGGATAAACTTCCGGAAGATCGACGCTCCAGACCTTCTTTCCTGAAGTTTTGTCCAGGGCATAGAGGATCGAAGGAGTGCCCGGGCCATGGTAGATGAGGACCAAATTCCCTTGGATTACCGGTGAAGACGCATTGCCCCAAGTGTGGTTTTGTTTGCCCAGGTCGACGTGCCAGAGTTCCTTTCCCTCTAGGTCGAAGCAGAAAAGCCCGGCTGAACCAAAGTGGGCGATGACACGTTCGCCATCGGTCACGGGAGAGGCCGCGCAGTGGGTGTTCGTCTCATGCCGCTGCTCCTTTTCCTTGTAGACGGTTCCTTTTTTCCAGAGGAGCTTGCCGGTTATTCGGTCGAAGCACAGGACCTCACGGATCCCTTCATCCTCGACGGCTTGGGTGATGTAAACACGATTTCCAAATACAATCGGCGACGAGTTGCCAGGACTTGGGAGCTCGGCCCGCCATCGAATGTTTTTGGTTTTGTCCCATTGAGTGGGCGCTTCTGACTCCGGAGAGATGTTGTTTCCGAGAGGACCGCGCCACGAGGGCCAATCCGAGGCGTGGATGGTCAAGCAAGAGAAAAGCGACAGCAGGGCCGAGATCTTTGAGTTCATGGGGATCTCATTTTGCCCTAATCGAATCCGCGGGCAAGGCTCAAAACAGCTCGCGCAAAGAAATTGTTGTCATCTGGTGACCCTCCCTCGGCATCTTTCCGCTTCGACCAACTACCGGGCTATTTCGAAGGCGAACCCTTTCAGGTATTCCGTTTCAGGAATTGTTGGAACGACTGGATGGTCAAGCGACTGGCTAAAAGTGGCGACACGCCGAAGCACGCGTTGAGCGTCGTAAGCGGCGCTCAGGATCACTTCTTCGAACATGTTGCGGTCGACATGATGGGAACAACAGTAGGTCAGCAGGATGCCTGAGGACTTGAGCAGTTTCAGGGCTCGGAGGTGGATTTCCTTGTAGCCACGAAGGGCGTCTGGAATCGAATCACGATTCCGAGTGAACGAAGGAGGATCCAGAATGATCAGGTCGAATTGCGGCAGTACTTTCTCATGAGGCCGGGTTTGGGTTTTGCCCTTCAACCAGTCGAAAACATTGGCGGCCTCGAAAGTGCACACATCCTGAAGTCCGTTCAGCTGGGCGTTGCGGGA
>CANLCA010000531.1 GCA_947487925.1 Verrucomicrobiales bacterium
CGGGCTTCCGTGGCTTCACGAATCAATTCACGCGATTCCTTCAGCTCCAGAGCTTGAGCCTCCGCTTTCGATCGGGCACGCACCTGCACCCAGACCAAACCTGCCAGCGCCAAGGACAAACTGCCTCCCCCCCCCCAAGTATTCCCCAGGCGCGGTCTCGCCGTGACTTTCTCCAAAACATCGGCGTGGCGTAGCAGGCCAGGGTCCACTTTTGGCCGTACCACGCGAAGACATAGTTCGTGCCAAAGCTGTTCGCAAAAGCCGGGGTGAGCGCGACCGCAGGGTGGTCGATACGGTTCAATCTGTTGGATTCCGCGACGGAACCCGCGTAAAGTTCGAACGCCACATCCGTCTTACTCTTCTCGAAAACGGATTCAATTAATGGATCGACGGCTATGTCGGCGAACACCATGCCGGTGAGAACGTTCTCCCGTTCATGAACGCGGAGAGCAAATCGCTGTTCCAAGGGCATTTCCGAGGAGAAAGGCATGGCCAAAGCCTCCTGGTTGTAGGTGGCCACAAATGCACGAAAACCAGGCGTTGTGGGTGTGATCATCAGCCTCCCTGAAGTCCGCATAGCTCCGCTCTGATAGGCCTTCGCGTAGGCTTCCTTCCACGTTCCGTGGGGAAGTTCGGTTCCCAACCTGTTAATTCTCCACTCGGTTGTTGTGGTGGAATAGGCGACTCTGAAGTTTTCCCTGTTGGGCATGACGGGCCAGATGTTGCTCCAATGGGCTGGGATCTCGTTTTTCCAACGGGACAAGTTCCAGTCGATAATGAAGGGCATGTAACCCAATTCTGAGATCGCCTTGAGATTGACGGCTAACTCGAGCCGCTCGACGCGGTTCTCCCAATCCTTGAGGGAAGGCGTCTCCGCTCATTGCACCCATTCGCGCAGGCTCAACAATGCCTGCTCGTACTTTTCCGAATGGGTCTCGAACGTTTGCTTCGTGCTCTCGACCATTTCATGGAATCGCGAATGATCGAGGGCCACCGCGTCCAGCCACGACCAACGAGCCGCCACCATCGTTGCCACCAGTCCAAAGACCAGCACCAACCCGCTCCAGACCCAGGGTCGGGGGTCTCTGACTTCCAATCCCACGTTGGGTGATACTGAAGGTGGTTGGTACATTTGTCCTTTGACGCTGGCCGATTCTTAATTCACCAGAAGTCTGTCAGCACAAGGGCCACTAGGGAAGCCCCGAGTCGTGTTGCGTCCCAAATGGTTATGAAATCTGAGATCCAGCATCTGAAAGGTCTGATTATGGGCCCTCAATCCCCGTTTCCTCGAACCAAGTCGCGCATTTCAGAGGAGGTTTCTGGGACAAATGTCCCTGAGTCCAGGGACATCCAGGGACATCTGTCAGATTGTGTCCGACACGGAGAACATGTTTAACAAAGAGTGATCAATCAGAAAGATGGTCATTCTGGGTAAGAAATTCCAGCTCAACCGAACTATGCGCAAGCTACTTGTCATCATACTGCTCGCAACTCACTCGATCGGAAGAACGTTCGATCTGAACTTCGTCGGCGGTCCCGACTTTCTCGCGCCGCGTCTTTGGGAACGGAGCACGGCGTCATCCTCCTCCTCGGGACCCGGTCGTAGCGAGTCAGACGGGAAGGGTGGGGTGTTCCTGAGCTTTGGCACTGTGGACTGGATGGATGGCGAGCAGGTGGGTGCGCCGATCAAATTGCGGGAATCCGATGGAAGCATCGATCCCACGTTCAAGCGCGGTATCCAGGGCTTCCATGTTGTGGCCACGGCGGTTGCGCCGGACGGAAAGGTGCTCATCGCTCAGTTCCGCGACAACTGCGGTTCGGTGGAGCGTCTGCTTCCCAACGGTCGGCGCGACGAGACGTTTACCCCCATCGCATTCAGTCAGGGCATCCGGTATCTGACGCTGGCACCGAACGGAGACATTCTTGTCACGGTCTTCGGCAATTTTTTTTCGACTCCTCATCCGAAAGCGGTGCTCACCCCCACGCCCACTGTGGTGCGCCTGAAACCCAACGGAGTTCTGGATACGTCGTTTGCGGCTCCAACGATTGAAGGCGCCAACCGCTTTCTGTTCGCCCCGCCGGTGATTGATGCCCTGGGACGAATTTATATCGGGGGTTCCTTCACAATCGGAACCACGGATAAGCGAGTGAACATCGCCCGGTTGCTTCCTAACGGCGCACTGGATCTCACGTTCCTTGGATCCGCCAGCCTGACGTCACCGATGACCGGGACCATCCGAGGCATCGCTTTTCAAAAGGACGGCAAAGTTGTCGCGGTGGGTGACATCCGCTTGCCGGAACGTGTGACTGCAATGCGCTTCGATGTGGAGGGTCGTCGCGACCTGAGTTTCACGTCGGTTCTTCGCACCGCCATCGGAGCCAGCGACTATCCGCGCATGGCGGTGATTCAGCCCGATGACAAAATTGTCTGTGCCGCTGGAGGATTGGTGCGCCTCAATGCTGACGGAACGTTGGATGCTACATTCAAGCGATTTGTCATCCCGGGTGGATTCTTGAGCTGGGTTTCGAGTCTCGCTGATGGGAGGCTGCTCGTGCCGGGTGTTGTTTCAGAGGGTCCAAACGCGTTTCTGGCTGATGGCACCCCAGATCCCTCTTTCAAGACGCACCATTTTGGTGTCACACAGATCCCGACTTCCTTGGCATTGCTGCCGTCAGAACGGAGCGTGATCGCAGGGGGCTTTAACCGAATGAACAGCCAACCGCGGACCGGACTCGCTATACTGGACAACATGGGTCGCCCGGATGCCGTGCAGCCTGACCTCAGCGGCTTGTATCCGGGTTTTACGGAACACACATTCTACGACAGTTCGTTCGGTTCCCAATTCGTGGCCGAAGCGGACGATGGCGCATTCTACTTCGCCGGGAATCTGTTTAACACTAATAGGGAACCCGTGTTCGAATCGATTGCCCGGTTGAACGGCCCAACCCGGGACACGACTTTTCAACCCGCCTTGGCAGAGGTCTCCTCCGGCAATCGAATCGTGTCCGCCACGGATGGAGGTTTATGGGTGGTGCATCACGGCGCGCAGGCGGCACTTGACGGCAAATGGCTCACCCGACTGCTTGCGAGCGGCCAACGCGCGCCAACCTTCAGCGGCCTTCCC
>CANLCA010000532.1 GCA_947487925.1 Verrucomicrobiales bacterium
ACAATCGCGACCGCCTCGCGCCCGGCGGCATGATCTATCGATTCTCCCCGGACGGTAAAACCTGGGAGCTCTACTCCTCCGGATTCCGTAACATCTTCGACGGCGGCTTCAATCGTGACGGCGAGTTGTTCACCTACGACGCGGACATGGAATACGACTTCAACACGTCATGGTATCGGCCCACACGCATCAATCACGTCACCAGCGGCAGCGAATGGGGTTGGCGCAACGGCGCAGGCAAACGCCCGGAGTTTTATCCCGACAACCTTCCTGCCACGCTAAACATCGGCCCGGGTTCACCGACCGGTGTGACGTTTGGGTACGGTGCGAAGTTTCCGGCGAAGTATCAGAACTCGATGTTCGTGCTCGATTGGAGCTGGGGCAAAGTTTACGCGGTCCATCTTCAGCCTCAGGGTTCGACCTACACGGCGACGAAGGAGGAATTTCTCTCGGGCGGCCCGTTGCCGGTCACGGACGCGATCATTCATCCGGGCGACGGCGCGATGTATTTCGCCATCGGCGGAAGGCGCGTGCAGTCGGGTTTCTATCGCGTGACCTATACCGGCAAGGAATCGACGGCATTGGTGAAAGCCACCGCATCAGCAGGTGCGAAGGATCGGAAGGTCCGCCAAGAACTCGAAGTCTTCCACGGTAAACAAGACCCGAGGGCGCTGCAGGCCGCGTGGCCGGAACTGGACAACAAAGATCGTTTCATCCGCTGGGCCGCGCGCACAGCCATCGAACATCAACCCGTGGCGACATGGGCGGATCGCGCGTTGACCGAGAAAAACACCGGTCTCGAGGTGGAAGCCCTGATGGCGCTGGCACGCGTGACAGGCATTGACCCTATGCACCGCAAGCGGTCCGATGCGCTGGTGGACCAGGTGATGGGCGCCAAGATTCTCGACGCGCTAGCGAAGATCGACTGGAAGAAACTGAACCACGCGCAGCGGTTGACGCTGGTCCGCACTTACGAAATCACCTTCGTGCGCTTCGGCCAACCCGACGACGCGAAAACAAAGCGCATCCTGGCTCAGCTCGATCCGCAGTTTCCAGCGGCCAGCTTCGATTTGAACTGGCTCTTGTGCGAGACGCTCACCCGCCTGCAATCGCCGACACTCGCGGGCAAGGCCATTACCTTGATCAAGAGCGCGCCCGGCCAGGAGGAGCAGTTGGAATACGCGCGCTCGATTCGCTTCCTGAAAGCGGGCTGGACCCCAGCATTGCGCGCAGAACAGTTCGAGTGGTTCCTGAAAGCCGCGAACTATCGCGGCGGCGCCAGCTTCGAGAAGTTTCTGGAGTTCATCCGTACCGACGCCGAGGCCAGCCTGAGCGACAGCGAGAAAACCGCCCTGCAAACCGTGCTCGCAAAGAAGCCCGAGAAGAAATCGCCACTCGCGCAAATGGCGGAAGTGTTCGCGGGCCGCACCACGGTCACGGACTGGAAACTCGACAAGCTCGCGCCCGCTGCCGAGCGCGGTTTGAAGAAACGTAACTTCGACAACGGGCGGAAAATGTTCGCCGCCACGGGCTGCTTCGCCTGCCATCGCTTCGGCAACGAAGGCGGCATGACCGGACCTGACCTGACCGGCGCGAGCGGACGCTACTCTTCCCGCGACCTGCTCGATCAAATCCTGAACCCGAGCAAGGAGATCAACGAACAGTTCGTCCCGATGCTCATCACGAAGAATGACGGCGAGACCGTCACTGGCGTGATCGTGAACTTGAACGGTGACAACGTGATGGTGAACACCGACCCCGCGAATCCCTTCCAGCAGGAGACGATTGACCGCAAGAAGGTGAAGAGCATCGAGCCGTCAAAGATGTCCCCGATGCCGGAAGGTTTGCTTGGCCCGCTCACGCAGGAAGAGATTCTGAACATGACCGCCTTCATTCTGTCCGGCGGCGATCCTAAGCATGCGATGTTCAAGTGAAGCGCAAAGCCATTCCTGATCCAGGGTGCAACTCCGGTCCACGCCGGAGTTGCTTGATTTATCCTTCACCCTGCTGCGTCTGCAATTCTATCACCTGAACGTGTGTCCATGTTCAAGTGGCCCAGATCGGCCATGGTTTCAAGGTCAGCGGAGGATTGTTAAAGTCCGAAAGCTCCTTCCAGGGCGCAACCGCCCACGGCGCCCCGGCTAGTCAGGAGTGTGATTTGTTTGTCCGCAAACTGGCGGATGTGCGGCACCAGGGCTCCGCATCTGGAATGGCTGGCCCAGATTGGACCGCGGAACATATCCATCGATTCCACACTCCGACTCCCCAATCCACACTCGGAAGCGCCCGCTAATTCGGCGACTAGCAGCTCTTGGAAGAAATGGACCGCGGCGGCATGGGCGTCCTGTATCGGGCGCGGCAAGTAGCCCCCGCACAGACTTGACGCCCCCCCCCTAAATCCCAGAGGCATTAGGCAGTGACAACGGTCCCTAAAAATGGTAGAAAACCAGCAATCTACCCGTGAGCCTACGCAATTCCAGGCATGACAGTTCGATGTTAGAGCACCTCCTGGCCCTTGCGTTTTTCCTCGTATCACCGTGCTGGCTCCATGGCGAGATGAGCAAGCAACAGCCGACGCCGATGTGCTCGCCATGGGTTGTGTCGTTCCAGCTCACTACCTCCGTCCGGCAGGTGCAGTCCAAGCAAAACGCGCTCGAGAGAACGGCGTCGATTCGCACTGACCATACTTTCGTGGCCCACCGTGCTGTTCCTGAATCGACTTTTCCGCCCTTCGCCGCAGGCGAATCAACTGTCTTGCCAACCCGTGTTCTGAAGGCGGGGATCGGGGATCCTTTAGAATTCGGATTCCTGGCTCTCCTGGGTCTGTCGCTGTTTTTGAGCGCGCGCTACAGGTCCAAGCACCGTGAGGTTTCCCAACTGAGGGAAAAATTGCACCACCAAACGCTGCAGGCAGAGGAATCCCTGGAAAACAAAACGGCTCAACTGGAATCCGTCCGGAGAGCCGCCGAAGAAGCCAGGAGATCAGCTGAAGCCGCTAATCTCGCCAAAAGCCAGTTTCTGGCAAACATGAGCCACGAATTGCGAACCCCTTTGAATGCGATCATCGGCTATTCGGAGATGCTCCGGGAAGAGGCCCAGGATATGGGCGATAATGGG
>CANLCA010000533.1 GCA_947487925.1 Verrucomicrobiales bacterium
ACCGAGCCTTCAGATTGATGGAAAGTTCGTTGGCGTCCGACTCGTCTCCCACGAGAAGAACAGCTTCTTCGCGGCCGTTGAGCGAGTCCTTGGAATTGTCCTTGGTCGGGTGCAGGTGACCACCGGTGGCGGCGGAAAAGGCGCGATTGGCTTTAGTGCCGTCCAACAACCACTCGGTGGTGGCGTAGAGCGCACTCCAGGCAGCCGCGACGTTTTTGGGCTCTCCGCCAGTCAGGTAGCGGGAGTCCGCCCCGTGCTGGCAGAGGTCGCGGATGGTCTCGAGGCCGGCCCTCGGAGTGTATTCAGCTTCGCGGTCGTCGGGCGGCAGATGTTTGGATAAGGCGGTGGTTGCCTGAAAGGTCTCCGGCCATGACAATGTCTGCCAGTGGACTTCAAGCAAACTGGCGGCCTGTTTGGTGAAGCGTTCTTCGTTGAAACGGTCACCCAAGGTTTGTGCGGCAACTTTTGCAACCGGCGCGGCGATCTCGTTCTGCAGAAAATGCCTCAGATCTTCGGCGAGGTATTGTGCGTAAGTGGTGAGGGACGCGAATTGTGGGCCACGGTCGCGGTGTTCTATCATGTTCGCGGGAAGGATGGCGAGAAAGCGATTGGGTAGCGAGGGGGTGAGCAGGCGTTGTCGGGCGTCGCCGCTCCCGTAGTAGTCAAAGGCTTCGAACAGCTTTTCGCCTTCAGCAACGCTCGCGTGATTCCAAATGTCCTCTCGCAAGATCAAGTCCATGATCGGTTGGTCACAAAGATTCGGGAAAATCACGTGGTCAGGTCCGAAATCGAGGGCGATGCGGCGGAGAGCGTGGCCAATGAGATAGGAAAGCAAGTAGCTGCCACTCCAGAGGTCGCGCGTGGAGCGGGCGGCACTGATAAAATCCTGCACCGGGCCAATGGTGAATAGCAGGAAGGCTGGAGCATCCGCCACGCCTGCATCGCCTTGCCGCTTCCATGGTTCGCCCCCCAAGCATCCCTGCATGGCGCTGGTGACGGCGAGGTGGTTCCAGATGGTGTGATCGGGCAGTCGGGTTTCCGCCGGGTAAAGCGCGAAGTCCGCATGACGGGACGAAGCCCAGTTGCGCCAGAAACGCCAGGTGGCGATGAAGGCGGCGCGAGGATTCTCTTCGTTCAACTTCGGGCGGGTCGTTTGCGATGTATCCTCGGCGACACCGACGGGAAGGCTCTGCTCGTTCAACAGCATTTTGGCACCATCACCACCCAGCGGATGGCGAAAACAAGACAACTCAGTTTTAGTCGCCGACGAGGGAGGAAAAGGCAACCTGTCGGCAGCGGAGGCTGCCCAATCGGCCTCCTTGCGAGATTGTTCCTCGGGCAGAACGTCACCAGCAATGCGCCTAGCACGCTCCTCATGATCAAGTATGCTCAGCACCTTGTCCGGGCTGTCGTGTAGATAGGCGCTCAATTTCCGCCGCCAATAGGTATCGTTGCTTGCAGCCATAGATCAGTTTCTTGGTGGAAATTGTAAGGGGTTCGCAACCGCTGTGTGATCCGCATGAGCGAAGTATTCGCCAATTTCGGTGCCGGCAAAACCAGCTCGATCGAACGCGGCGTCCGACCGATCACCGTGGGTGCGGATATCGATGGCTTTACTCGGCGGGTCGTGGAGGAAGGCGAGGAGTTTGCGTTTCCAGTCGGTCATGGTGGGAATCTTAGCGATCGGTTAGGGGTTGTCGTTGCTGCGGACGTCGAGGGCACCAGCGGGGACAGCCAAGGCGGCTGCGCCCCACCAACACCTCACTCTTTGTCTCAGCGATGTTTCCAAACAAAATGTTTTCATGTCGGCAGTGTGGACCGGCGGGGTCGCTTTCCGCAAATCAACGGACGTCCGGGGACGTTCACGCGGAGTGACCGGATGAAAACTGTTCCCTCATGCTCGGCTGGATTTGTGCGGAGTCTAAATCAGTCATCGTTGAGCACAAGGGGAAAACGTGGAAAACGTGGAAATTATCCTAGCTCGATGAGAATGTCCCCATTTGGGCGGAGATGAGTCCCGATGGAGATATGGAAAATGAGCGCGAAAGAAAGGCGGCGATTGGAGTTGATAGGGCGGACCAAGAGAAAGGAAATAGCACCCGCGCGAGTTCAGGCAGACTCCCTGGGTGGTCGGCAATCGCTCAGACTTGCCCGTGGAGCGCGACCATTCGTGGCTTGAGGCCAGCGGCCCAAACCCTTGAACAAACTCAAGCTTCTCAACTGCATCCGGGCGTTTGGACTTTGAGTCTGGGTGTCTTAGCGTCCATCAACCCACCTTCAATCTCATCGAAGGTCGAGGTTCTGAACAGCAGCGGCGGTTTCAGCCGATTCCTGCCCCGATAGAACCTGCGCGTATCTCTGCTGACAGCGGTATGGTAACGAAGCATACAAGTCGGCATGCTTCAGAAAGCTAGAAGAACTCAAACGCGACATTCACACCTTCTTTTCCCTTCCAATTCCAAAGCTGTGGAGCGCGCGAGAAGGAATTTCAGGAGAAGGACCTCACTGAGTTTGTCGAAGCGTCTCGGCTTCCGCATCATGAACGCTGATTCGACTCTGGTTTGACCATTGTGTACGCTCTGGGAGGCATCCGACCGCTACCGCTCGTGACAGAAATGCAAAGCCATGCGTGAAAGCATAAGCGCAACCCCAAATCGTCCAAGCGCAAACAAAGACTCGAAAAACTGTCCTCGACCGTCCCGGTGGCAAGAGCCAAAGGGCGATGTGATGAAAGATGAACATCAAGGAAATGATGATGCCCGTGAAGCGACCCGGACTGTCCGATTGAAGCTTCTGCGGCAGGTCGAAACAATTCCATGCGAGCAGCGCCAACACGACCGCAAGAAAGCCGTATTTCCAAAGTCTGGTGGCAGTGAATGACTGTTGGGTGTTCATAGACGCCTAGACCCTATGGCTTGGCAAAGGGTCAAAAAGGGTGCCTGATTCCGGTTGCAAGCGTGGGTTATCGGCGTGTGCCGAACTATCCACAAGTTCAGAGGCATCGAAATGATCGGTGCCGTTTATAAACAAGACTCGAAAGCAAACGCCCACGAAGAAAATATTATACGTCGGTTTGGATGTTCACAAGGAATCAATCGTTGTTGCCACCGCCTCG
>CANLCA010000534.1 GCA_947487925.1 Verrucomicrobiales bacterium
CCCTAAACTGAAGGCTCCTTGAGTGCGCCTCAAAAAGGCGGTTGTCCAGGGAGAATCTTCCCCACAACCTGGCGATAAAGTTGCTCCGGGTCACTCAGCGGATCCATCCAGAAGTGCCTCGGTTCTCTCCAAAAATCCTTCATCCTGGCTTTTGTCAATCTTCACCCAGGAAAACTGGCGTTCTGAGTGTGAGCGAGCTAAGCGGAGCCTGGCTCCACCGGCAACCCGTGCCTCGATGCTCCAGTGTGTCCGAGGACTCGGGATTCTCATCGGGAATAAAGTGCTCGGGCTCGAAAGTCACGATGTCCCGGCTGCATTGTGACCCGTCCGTTCCAGATTCTCGTCCTGAGCGACCTCCATTACGCAGGACCCGAGGAGCGTCGGCGTGTGGGGCATGAAGGGCGAGCCATCGCCAATCCCTTACTGAGATCGATCGCCCGCGCCTACAGGCATTGGATTTGGTTGCGGGATCCTTTTGCTCACAACTATTTGTTGGAACAAGTTTTGTTGCAGGAGAAGGATCCGGATTTGGTGGTTGCGAACGGCGATTTCTCATGCGACACCGCGTTCGTGGGGCATTCGGATGAGGCCTCTTTTCAGAGTGCGGTTGAGTGTTTGGCACGGTTGAGAGCGGTTTATGGGGAACGCTTTCGCGCGATCTACGGAGATCACGAATTAGGCAAGGCAAGCTTGTTCGGAGGGAAGGGTGGCCTGCGTCGTGTGAGTTGGGATCGATGTGTTCACGAGTTGGGTATGCCTCCGTTTTGGCACCAGAGAATCGGGCATTATCATTGCATCGGTGTCGTTTCGTCCTTGGTGGCGTTGCCTGTTTATAGACTTGAAACGCTTGTTTCTGAGCGAGCCAGTTGGGAATTGCTGCGAGAGGAACACATGGAGCAGATCCGGGAGGCCTTCGAAACCACTCAATCGGGTGAGCGGATTCTTCTGTTTTGTCATGACCCGACTGCGCTTCCGTTTTTATTGGAGTTACCCGAAGTCGTGGCGAAGCTTTCCCAGATCGAACGCACAGTGGTTGGCCATCTGCATTCTCCGAGTTTACTGCGTCTGAGCCGGAGATTGGCTGGCTTGCCAAGGATTAACTTTCTGGGGCATAGTGTGCGGCGCATGTCGACGGCCCTTGGGAGAGCCGGTGTTTGGGAGCATTTCAAAATCCTATTGTGCCCGTCGCTCGCGGGCATTGAATTGTTCAAAGACGGAGGTTATTGGTGGCTGACGTTGGATTTGACTGGGAAAGTTGAAGTCGTGTGTCACTTTCAACCCTTGCAATGGAAATAGTTCTTAAAGCTAATTAGAATTATTCTAACTATTGACTCGGGGGTCATTGGCTACTAGCTTTGTGGGGTGAGAGCGACGATGCGAACGTCTTGGGAACAGAAGCTCGACCAGACATTGACGAAGGTTGGGCTGCGCTCCACATCTCAGCGCCAGATCGTTTATTCCGTCCTTTTGGATGTCCGTGATCATCCTACCGCGGAGACGGTGTTTTTGCGAGCTAAACAGGCGGTGCCAGAGATTTCGATGGCAACGGTCTACAACTGCCTGGACGCGCTCGTGAAGTGCGGGTTGGTTACCCAGGTGAACATTCACAGGGCAGCGACCCGTTTTTGTCCGAACATGCAGGAGCACGGCCACTTTTATTGTGATGAATGCGGCAAAGTGTTTGATATATCGATGGCATCTCCCGCTGGGATGATCAATATTCCTTCCGGTTTTGAGCCACTTCAATACGAAGTCTCAATCAGTGGGCGGTGCGCGGATTGCCGCGATTGGGAAATCCCTGGATAAGCCCAACTCGGGGGGGTGAAGAACGGAGGCGGAGTCAACAAGATGGGATTCAACGATTTGCGGAATGACGAATGAGCACGGCTACTGAAACGATCGAAGGCTTGGTCAGGCAGGACTATAAGTATGGTTTTGTGACTGACGTGGAAAGCGAGTCCGCGCCGCCTGGCCTGAGCGAGGACATCGTTCGGCTGATTTCCTCCAAGAAGGGTGAGCCTGAGTTTTTGCTGGATTGGCGCCTAAAGGCCTATCGCCATTGGTTAACAATGACCCCTCCTTTGTGGCCGAAAGTGCACTATCCACCGATCGATTTTCAGGACATCATTTATTATTCTGCTCCAAAGCAGCGCGGTGATGCGCCTAAGAGTTTGGATGAGGTAGATCCGAAGCTGTTGGAAATGTATGCCAAGCTTGGAATTCCTTTGAGGGAGCGCGAGAGGTTGGCAGGAGTGGCGGTGGACGCCGTATTTGACAGCGTTTCAGTGGGCACCACATTCAAGGAGAAACTGGCTGAGAAAGGAGTCCTATTCTGTTCCTTCTCTGAGGCGGTTCGTGAGCATCCCGAGCTTGTCCGAAGATACCTCGGATCAGTGGTGCCTTACACGGACAACTTTTATGCCGCGCTGAACTCGGCTGTCTTCAGCGACGGGTCGTTTTGCTACATCCCAAAGGGGGTTCGATGTCCGATGGAATTGTCGACCTATTTCCGCATCAACGCAGCCAAGTCGGGCCAGTTTGAGCGCACGCTGATCGTCGCTGAGGAGGGAAGCCACGTGAGCTATCTGGAGGGATGCACGGCTCCGATGCGGGATGAAAACCAACTCCACGCAGCGGTGGTCGAGTTGGTGGCGATGGACGGTGCGGAGATCAAGTATAGCACCGTTCAAAACTGGTATCCTGGGGACGAGAACGGCCGGGGTGGGATTTACAACTTTGTGACAAAACGCGGCCTCGCCAAGGGACGCTGCTCAAAAATCTCGTGGACCCAGGTGGAAACGGGCTCTTCGATCACATGGAAATACCCCAGTTGCATTTTGCAGGGAGACAATAGCGTGGGAGAGTTTTATTCGGTTGCGGTGACCAATAATTGTCAGCAAGCGGACACCGGCACCAAGATGATCCACATAGGAAAAAATTCCAAGAGCACGATTATCTCCAAAGGGATCTCGGCCGGACGCGGACAGAACAGTTATCGAGGGTTGGTGAAGATCATGAAGAGCGCAAGCCATGCCCGAAACTTCTCGCAATGCGACTCGTTGTTGATTGGGAACCGATGTGGGGCGCACACATTTCCTTACATCGAGG
>CANLCA010000535.1 GCA_947487925.1 Verrucomicrobiales bacterium
GGATCCCCGGCCGGTGGTCATGATGAGTGCGGGCAGCCCTGACTTGATTGGTGGCCGATGTGGCGGAATTGGCAGACGCGCTAGACTCAAAATCTAGTACTCGAAAGAGTGTGTGGGTTCGACCCCCTCCGTCGGCACCATCAAAATCAATGACTTACGTTGAATGGCTTGACTTGTTGTTACAGTGTTGTTACACTTTGACACATGAAATCAACCGTGTCCCTCAATCCAGCCCCATTCCAACCTCTCCCTGTTCGTCTCCCGAAATCATGGCCGCACGTCATTCGCAACGGCGATGTCGCGGTAAAAATTTACAAGAACAAAGGCCATGTTCGCGGTGAGAACTTCCCTTCATTCCTGTTGAGCTACTACGCCAGCGGAAAGCGTCAACTTCGCCGCTTCACGGACTTCACCAAGGCCAGCAACGCCGCGATCCTCGTCGCGCAGCAGAAAGCCCAGGGTGCATTGGGCGCCGCGGGATTGAGTGCCTCGGATCGCGTGTCACTCGAACAAGCCCTCGTGCTGCTGGGCAGGAACGAGGGCATCGGCAACGCCAGCGCCTCCCGGTTGGTGGAAATCGTCCGCGACTACACTGCTGCCTGCGCTAGTCTGCCCGCGGGAGTGACCCTCGCGGAAGTTGCGCAGTTCTACAAACAGAAGCACCCGGCCAACATGCTGCGCAAGACCGTGGCCGAAGTCGTCGCGGAATTTATTGCCGACCGGCGGAGTGCGGGTTGCTCCGAGATCCATGTTCACGACCTTGAAATTCGTCTCGGCCAATTCTCCAGGGCCTTTGTGCTGCCGATCAACGCCGTCAGCGCGCCGTTGGTTCAAAAATGGATTTACGGATTGAAGAACCAAAAGACGAAGAAAGACACTGCCGCTCGCACCAAGGAAAACATGCTCCGGCAAATCGTCAGCCTGTTCAACTTCGCCCGCCGCCAGAAATATGTGCCCGCCGAACTTGCCCTCGAACTCTCGGAAATTTCCACACCCAGGAAACAACACGCGCCCATTGGCATCTACACACCGGACGAAATGCGCGGCATCCTCGCGGCAGCAGACGCGGCCATTGCTCCGGCGCTGGCCATCGCCGCGTTTGCCGGTCTGCGGCTGGCCGAAGTTTCACGGCTGGACTGGCGCGAAGTGCGGCTGTCCGAAAAGCTGATCGTCGTTGGGGCGGAAAACGCCAAGACCGCCGCCCGCCGATTGGTGCCCATCAGTGACAACCTCGCTGCCTGGCTTACACCCCACGCCAAACAGTTCGGCTCGATGAATCCCTGCGATGAACAGGCCGAAAATGTCGGCAACGCCTTGGGCGATCGTTTTGAGCGCGCGGCGGCACGGGCCAAGGTAGCGTGGAAGCGCAACGGTTTTCGCCACTCCTACATTTCTTATCGTGTGGCTACGCTCAAAGACGTGCCTGCCGTGGCGCTGGAATGTGGCAACTCACCTCAAGTGATTTTCTCCAACTACCGCGCGCTCGCCACTGACGCCGAGGCCAAGGCGTGGTTCTCCATCATGCCGCCCAAGCAGGCCGGGAACGTCGTCCCGCTGCAAATTGCTGCCAACGGATGACGGGTGCGAGTGAACCGGCCACGACTGATGGCCCTTTCTCAACGTGCGCGCAACAACGCGCAAGTTGAACTTCCACCCCGCGTGGTGAACACTCCCGCCCATGAAGCATCGACGGAAGAAAACACAAGCGGGCAAAGCGCGGCGTGCGAACGGAGCCACCGGCAAAGCGGCAACCTTGAGCGTCGGCGAAAAAGCCCAAGCTGCGGTGAACAAGATCGTCAGCGAACAACTCGCCGACGGCATTGGCGATACATCCTTCGCTCCAGAAGACAGGCATCACTGGCGAATTGTCCGCGAAGCGGTTTGTTCCTCCGACGATGTTCCGAATTCTGTCCCTCCGTCCGAAGCTGCGGCCGATCCCACTTTTGAACTTCATCAGGCCATGCGCCGACAGTTCGCCGAGTGGAAGCGGCTCCGCGGTTTCCTGGAACAGCTTTTCAAAACGATGCTTCCAGGGGTGTTGTGGTCTGCGACAATCCCAACCGCCACCTTGGAGCAGTTGGTTGAACAGTTGGCACCAAAAAAAATGCCAGACTCGTCTCAGGCTCGACAAGACTTTGCGATCATTGCTCGCGCGATCAACAACGACCACTGCTTGCGAAATGCCTTGCTGATCCTTTCACACCATGACCGACCCAAACTGTTCGTGGCCCTCAAGGAACTTCTCACCTACCTGTCGAAGCGCGCCTGCGACCCGCACCTCTGCGAACGGGATTTTCTCCTGCTCAAGGCCACCGCCATCATCGACCGAGAAACCAAAACACCTCACCCGCTTCGCCTCGCGTCGCGGAAGCGTCTTGTCCAAGAGACGCTTCAAAAACTGAATTGTCCCATTCCTGATCTGGATTCGCGCCAATTCCATGCTGTGGAGACGCGGCTCCACCGGGTTCTTTCCACGGCGAATCTTCGGAAGCCAGCGCCGCTCAAAAAGTCTGTCAAGTAGGTCGCCCGACATTTTGGCTCGTCCCTGCCCGTTCTGTTGTCGGGTCATTTTTTGACCCGCCTGCACGCATCTGAAACCTTCATCGCGTAATTCGCTGCGCAAACAAGCAGAGAACCAAAACGTGATGCAAAATGAAAAATACAGAACGCAGGTCCGACGCCGACACGGACAACTCACAGTTGCCGGCATTTTGGAACAAGCGTCAGGTTGCCCAGCAGCTCGGCGTCTCCGTCCGAAGTGTGGACTATCTCGTGGCCAGGCGGGCGCTGCCCTTTTGTCGCCTTGGATCGAAAACCATCCGGTTTCCACGCGAGGCCGTGCTGGAGCACATCCGTCGCAATCTCACCGTTCACGCTCATGGTTCGCAAGGGGCGCGTGTATGACTCAAGCCTACGATTCCAAGGACTGTCCGATGCCGCTGGATTTTTTCCTCCGGCGCTACGGCATCTCACGCACGACCGCCTGGCGCTGGCGGAAAAAAATGGGCCTGCCCACGCTGCAAGTCGGCGCGAAAATCTTCTGCCGTGAATCGGACTTCATTCGCTGGATGGAAACACAGACCGCCAGCCATCAACCGGAAAACC
>CANLCA010000536.1 GCA_947487925.1 Verrucomicrobiales bacterium
CCTCCATGCTCTCTGACAATTCGTTGCACAATCATCAACCCCAGGCCTGAACCCTTCTTTTTCGTGGTGTAAAACGGTTCGAAAATGCGATTGGTCTGGTCTTGGGGTATCCCTGCTCCTGTGTCCTGAACGCTCACCCACACTCCATCCAAATGGCTGCCCGTCTCGATGGTCAAAAGCCCTCCTTTGGTCGTCGCCTGCATCGCATTCTTGATAAGGTTCACCAGGACTTGTTTGATCTGGACCGGATCGAAATGTGCAATCGGCAACTGCCTAGCGCATCGCTGTTCAACCAGAAGACCCCGGTTTGAAAGCTCTGGCCCGAGCAACTCAATGGTCTCCACCACGACGTCGTTCAGGGAACCCTCCCGGAAATGGGGAGCCGAAGGGCGGATCGCTTGCAGAAACTGGGTCACAATGTAGTCCAGGCGTCGGATCTCGCCCTTGGCCACCCCAAGATATCTTTCCAATCTGCCGACCGCCTCGACTACCTCTGGGTCCGGCCCGGCAACCCGACGTCGACCGTTGGGCCTTCTTCCAGCCGGAGCTTCTTTCTCTGATTGAGCCGACGCCAGCCGAAGCTTTGTCAATTCTCGATCCATCAGTTGGAGATGAATATGGAGGGCGTTCAACGGATTCCCGATTTCATGGGCCACGCTGGCCGCCAGGAGCGTCAACGCCTGGATGCGCTCGCTTTCAATCGCTTCGAACGTGGCCTGCCGGGCGACAGTGGCGTCATGGATGACCAAGGCCAACCCGGTGCTCCCCGTGGCCTCGCCGTCCAAAGGGGCCGCATAAAGCCGAAGAAACCTCTGCTTCGGGTAGTGAACCTCAAACTCGTGCCGAATAACGCGATGTCCTCCTTCCTTGTCCAGGGTCATCAGCTGTTGCCAGTCCACCTCGGGCAAGACTCGGCTGATCGGCTCCCCTTCCATGGCTTCCGCTTGCCATCCAAAAAGCCCGGTGGCGGCCTGGTTAAAATACACCAACCGCCCTTCTTCATCCACCACCAGCACCCCGTCCTCGATGGTATTAAAAAGAGTCTCAAGCAGGTTTCGTTCACGAGCCAACCGCTGGACCACGGTCTGCAAACCGTGCGTGTCCAAACGGCCCAAGCGCCCGAGGACTTTCTCTAAAAACCCTGATTTAGAAGAGGCGTGGCGAATCATAACGCTGGATTTCAGCCCCTCCTACGACCCGGGTTCCGCCCCTCAAGGCGTGAACAAAAACACGGACCAGCGCCGTCGCTCAGAGCCACTTTCGCCTTTTGAAATAGAGCCATGTGGCGAGCGTCGTGAAACATGTGACACCGAAGGCCGCGCTGTAGCCATGCTCCCACTTCAGCTCGGGCATCTCAGGGAAATTCATGCCGTACCAGGTCCCAATCATCATCATGGGCGTGGTGATCAAAGTCACCATGGTTAGAAATTTGACCACTTCACCCGTCTGATTTGAGGACATGTTCAGGTAAACCTGCAGAATGCCTGTCAAGGAATCCATGTAGGTCTGAGTCTGCTCGGAGATATGATTCAAGCCGTCGTAAACATTCCGATAGTAAGGGACCAAATGCGCGCGGATCAATTTGAATTCACCCCTCGCGAAACGCCCCAACACTTCCCGTTGGGGTCCGATGATCTGCCGGAGATGAAGGACTTCCTTCTTGATCCTGATGATGCGGTTCAGGATCTGGGTCGAGGGCCGTTCGAGAACCTGCTGTTCCAGCTCACCCAATTCACAGGCCAATTCCTCCAGGGCAGGCTTGTAATTCTCCACAATCGAATCCAACAGAGTGTGCGCGACGCGGTCGGGAGCGCGTGCCACATGCACGTTGCTCTTCAAACAACGCTCCTCCGTGATCGTCACGCTGCGCAGGGGCACCGCGTGACACGTCACCAGAAAATTCTTCCCTAGGAAAAAATTCAGCTCGCTGGTCGCAAATACCCCGTCGGTCCTGCTGTAATCCACGGCGTGTACCACGATGAAGAGATAGGGTAAGAATTGGTCCCCCTCCTTCGGCGAATACTCCTCCACTTTCGGGGAGGAGATCTCGGCAATGCAATCCTCGACGGAAAGCGGATGAAAATGAAAGACCTCCTCGAGGATGAACTTCGATTCCTGGGGGGTCGGATCCTCCAGATCAACCCAAAGGAAAAGGTTGGTGTCAGCCAGAAGGGTCGGCATGAGGAACATTTGTATGTCCTTCGAATGAAGCCGGCCCTGCGTCGTGAATGCGAACGAACGAACCATGCGGCAATTATAGTGAACAAACACGGAACATATAGCCTTTTGTTGTGCAAACCGCGCTCCTTCAAACGGGGTGCTCTCAGCGCAAGCAAGATTTAGCTCCCTAAATGCATTGCTCCAGGCTAGAGTGACATCCGGCCCGAAGTGGCCAAACCCCATCGGCGCCAGAATGACTACCAAACTATTCAAAGAACTCGGACTCTCACAGGAATCTCTAAAAGCCATCGACAAACTCGGCTTCGAACAAGCCTCCCCTATCCAGGCCGAGGCGATCCCAGTCCTGCTCGCCGGGCACGATGTGGTGGGACAATCCCAGACGGGTTCCGGGAAAACCGCGGCGTTCGCCCTCCCGGCCATTGAGAAGGTCGATGCTTCCCAGCGCGTTGTCCAGGTAATGATCCTCTGCCCCACCCGCGAACTCGCCGTCCAGGTCTCGGAAGAAGTGCACAAGCTGGCCTTCTTCAAACGCGGTATCCACGCGCTTCCCGTTTACGGAGGACAATCCTACGAGCGCCAGTTCATCGGGCTCAAGCAAGGAGCTCAAATCGTGATCGGCACCCCGGGTCGTGTCATGGACCACATGCGCCGAGGCACGCTGCGCCTGGACAAAATCCGGATGGTCGTCCTGGACGAGGCGGATGTGATGCTGGACATGGGTTTTCGGGAGGACATCGAATTCATTTTGCAGGGGATGCCACCGGAAAGGCAGACGGTTTTTTTCTCCGCCACCATGCCTCGCCCAATTCAAGAGCTCATCAAACGGTACGCTCGCGATCCTCAAAATGTTCGCATCGAACAAAAGGCTCTCACGGTGCCCACAGTCGAACAGTCCTATTATGAGGTGGATCGACGGTTTA
>CANLCA010000537.1 GCA_947487925.1 Verrucomicrobiales bacterium
GGTCTTAATGCGACTGACCCGCGTCCGAACTTTGTCCTTGTCCTCGACGTGGCTTTCGATGATTTGGGCCGATCCTTTGATGATGGAGA
Source organism: Verrucomicrobiales bacterium (assembly GCA_947487925.1). Lineage (GTDB taxonomy): Bacteria > Verrucomicrobiota > Verrucomicrobiia > Limisphaerales > F1-80-MAGS106 > F1-80-MAGS106. The sequence continues at coordinate 90 of CANLCA010000537.1, forward strand.
GAATATTGTTGAAGTCATGAGCGATCCCTGCCGCCAGTGTGCCGAGCGCTTTCATCTTTTGGCTATGCAGCAGCTCTTGGTTTGCCCGCTCCAGTTCCCGAGTTCTCAGAGCGACGATCTTCTCGACTTCGGCATAGCTACGGGTGAGTTGCCAATGTCGGTTAACGGCCAGCCCCGCAAAGAACAAAACTAAAACCAATCCACAAATCAAAACCACAATCAATCGTGATTCCTTGTACCAGGGAACGATGATGGAAAACTCGACCGAGCCGGAAGATGTATCGGCATTCCAATTCCGATCCATGGAGCGCACCTCAAAGCGATGCTTCCCGGCGCCTAAACTTTCGAACGTCTTAGCCATCACGTTTGTGTAAACCGACCATTGCCCCTCATCCAGACGATAAGAAAAAAGGAGGCGGTTGGCCGGAGTATGATGCCATTTATCCGCCGCACTGAAGAGGACAGTCACCGGACCTTCAATCAAAGGCCTCTCCGCATTTTCCACAACGGGGATGAATGTCTTGGGCGGGCTCACATCGGCATCCGGATGGTACAGGCTGATGCCACGCGTGGTGCCTGCCCAAAGACGCCCTTGATGGTCCTGTAAAACCCGGGATAGTGCCGGGCTCGCAAGGCCCTCCTCCACTCCATTGATAACCCACCATCCGTTGGAAAAGCTGTGCAAGCCGCGGGCTGTCGCGATCCAGATTTTTCCGTCCTTCCCTTTCGTCATGCTATTGACTCGGTCCATGCCAGAGCGGATGACCGACCAAGATGTTCCGTTGTACTCCTGGATATTGTCAGTTCCACCGCACCAGACTTTGCCGTTCCCAACGTCCAATAAGCAAAATACCCGCTCCTCCACAAAGCCGTTCGAGGGACCGAATACTTGCAATTGATCGTCTCGCACGACACCCAGGCCGCCGGCGCCGCCGAGCCATACATCTCCATTTTGCGTCACCGTCAGAAAAAACAACTCACCACCCAGATTCCAGTCGGACTGCGACTCGATGACTCCGCTGAACTCATTGCCATCGAATTGTTCCAGTAGATAGGACTCAGAAAAATCACGCTGGCTGGTTTGCGCGCAGACCTTTCCTGATTTTGCCTGGCCGATAAATTTCACTCGCCGCCCTGCCGGATGCACTACGTAGCTGAACTCCTCTCGGTCAGGATCAAAGAGAAGCGGTCGCTCGCGGGCCGCAATCGCCAGGCGCCCATCCGGCAATTGATAGAGCGAATCGGTAGTCTGAAATTCTGCTTCAAAGCCCTCGGGCCACTTGATCTTCTGCCATCGTCCGTTGGCGAACCGAATCAAGGAATCGGTGCTGGCAAACCACAGCCTGCCTTTCGAATCCTCGACCAACGCATGAACCAGGGAGTCGATCTCTTCGATTTCACGGGGCGTTCGCCAAGTGAATGGCGAGTAGCGAACTAGTCCTTCCGAAGTAGCGAGCCAAAACACACCGTTGGTTTCCGTCACGACGTCTTTGTACTGTCCGACCCAGTTTCGTTCTTTGCTCAGCGTCATTCGAGGATCGCGCTCGAAGCGCAGAAGCGAGTTGATCGTGAACGCCCAAGTCGCATCATCCCAGCCAGGCCAGGCTTGCGCGATGCTCTCGCCTGGCACCGGGCGGCGATTCCACGAACCAAGATCAGACTGCACGAGCAGTCGGTAATTATTCGTAAAGGAATCCGTGGCGACAGTTGTGATCTCGCCAAGGTGATTCTCGAAGGGTCGTTGCAGGTTTTCGACATCGCTGATGAGATGTTCTTCCCAAGGAGAATCGGCGCTTAAGGAGCGGAGCGGTCCGAGTAATTTGCCTAATCCCTTGGTGCCAGTGATCCAAACACCGCTGTCACCGCGCGCCTCCGCCATTTCTCGGAACTTGCCCAAACTTGTGTCGGAGACCCTTCTGATCACCACGCTTTGCCGGCGGGCAGAGTCATACTCAACCAGGCTGTCTGAAGTCAAAAAGAGGATATGATCCCTCTGCGCTGGAAGAAGGGGAAGTTGCCGAACCTTGCGCCGGGGATTCGACTGAATCTCACTCCTAATTTCTGCAACAGGATGCCGAACCCATTGACTGCCGTCGTGGACTAACAGGCCTTCATCGTAAAGGGACCACAGTTGCCCGGTCAGGCTTTCATAAATCGCAAAACTGTTCGTCCCCGGCGAAACAAACGTGTGAATGCTGTAGCCATCGAAAACACTCACCTCATTCACATCGCCATGCTTCATCCAGACGTTGCCGCGAGGGCTTAAGGTCACGGCACTGACGTAGGACTCTTTCAATCCGTCGGAGACGCGAAAAATCCTGAAATTTGATGACTGTTCCGCCAGGGTGTTGGGTGAAAAAAACACCAAGATAGCGCCGACGGCCAGGCACCGCACTGCCTTCACCAAATCCCTGAAGCAGGCGCAGACCTCATCTTTCAAAGAAAGCGTCATCATCTCACGATTGCTCGAAAGATTGATAATGGCAAAGGTTTGCTCCGCTTGGTTCAACGGATCGTCACAAAGTCGTTGTGGTTGAATAGAATCAAAACCAAGTGTTCCCGAGAGTGCAGGGTCGGCTTGGGTGAATCCTTCGGATTCAGCGCCACCTTGATCAGAGCAGCCTCGTCCGATGGTTCGCTCCCTTGGACACGGGCAAGTGCCGGGAGGAGAAACTCCCGGCAGACCTTCAACTCTTCCTGGGTCGCTTGTCGCGCGAGTATTTTTTGGAAAGCGCGAGCAATGAAAGCCTCGGTGTTGTCGCCGGTTTCTTTAAAGAGCCCTTGCGCTAAAAGACGCGCCTGCGTGGTCGCCAATTCGCTGTTGCCCAAAGCCAACGCCTGCTGCGGCATGACGCTTGGTTTGCGTTCGTAACATTCGGTGACGCTGGGGCCATCGAAAATCTTCAAAAACTCCACTTCCTTCTCGGCCGCGATGCGCAAGTAAACGCTGCGCCGTTTGGACGTGAGCCCCAATTTGTTGTCCACTTCCGGCCCGCCCATAGATCCATTGA
>CANLCA010000538.1 GCA_947487925.1 Verrucomicrobiales bacterium
CGTCGTTCGCTCGGGAGGGCGTTGCCCCCGTCTGCAGTTCCTCCCAGCCTCCAGATTAGCCCTCGCCTGCCGATCCAAGTGAAGGATAGGATCGGGCTCGAACCTGGGCAGAGCGGAGCGATTACTCCATTTCGAGCCTGCCACGCTTCGCCTATCCTAAATCGATCTATGCAAGGCATCTTAGTCCTCTGCCTCTTGTTGTTTGCAGGTGCCCGCCTGTCGGGTGGAATTTATCCCTGCGGGAATGTTTCGGAATCGATGATCCGTGGGCGTGCCCTGTGCATGAACATTGGTCGGGGTGTGGCTCCGCACGATGGCTGGGGGAGTTTTGCTCTCGTCCTCAAAGACGATGGTACCTACGATGTTCACGCCGCTCCCGGCATTGCCGCCCGCTCTGGAAAGTGGACTGCCTCCACTTTTCAGACGGACGGGTCGACGGATTTCTACCTGACGGTTCGTCTATCAGGATTCACCCAAGAGCGGACATGTCGGCTTTCTCTGTTCCCATTTTCCACCTTCGAAGGAGAACTGGGCTGCGACTATGAGATGGAGTTTGAGCCTCGAGTTGAAGGGAGCTTCCAGCAGGGGAGCTATCGTGTGGTGGACGCTCCAGGAGAGTGCCTCTCAGCGGGTCCCTGGTTCTTTCAATCTCCTCCGTCGAATTCGGTGGTGAGTCTTGGAGGCACTTTAAACCTTGAAGCGCTGTGCAGCGGCGCTTCGGGGTTTACGTATCAATGGCAGCGCGATGGCCTTCCATTGCCTGAGGCTCGGGGGGCTTCCCTCTTGCGCGCCAACGTCGATTTTTCTGACGGCGGCAACTACACTCTGATCGCCACCGGCGCGGGTCAGTCGATCACCAGTCGCCCAGTTCGTGTGCAGGTAAACCGCCCCGTGCCCCCCAGCCTCATCCGTCAGCCTGTTTCCATAGAGCAAAACGCTGGATCCACCGCCTGGCTTGATGTGATTGCGGCTGGCGACCCACCGCTTCGCTTCCAGTGGCTCAAGGATGGGGTTGCCTTGGTTGGACAGCAGGGCAGGACACTCCGCCTGGAGTCGCTCCGAGAGCAGAACTCTGGAGACTACTTCGTGCTGGTTTCCAGTCCACTTGGCTCGGTCGTCAGCCAACCCGCAAAGCTGACCGTCTCCCCACGTTCTAGCCCGCAGATCCTCGAGCAACCCCAGGACGTTCGACTGCTGGTGCCCGGCTACGCCCAGTTTGGAGTGCGTGTAGCGGGACCCGGTCCATTCGTTTACAAATGGTTCCGCCATTCGAGTGTTCTCGGCGAGGGCATGGCCACATCGGAAGGACCCACTTCAAACTCAACCTCTACTCTGAGCCTATTCGTTCCCTCGCAGGGCGAGGTCGACAAAGCGGTTCATGTAGAGGTTTCGAACGAAAGCGGTGGGGTGGAGAGCAGGGCAGCGAGGCTGATTCCGGCGCACCTTCAATCCCCTGGCCAGCCTGATCGGATGTACTCGCAGCAGGAATTGATCGAAGGCATTCAGACGTTGTTGCCGCTCGCAGGAGGCGCTGTTCTCGGGGTTGCTGGGCATCGTCTCTTGCGCCTGGACTCAGCCGGAGCCGTCCGCGAATTGGTGTCCCTAGATCATCCGCCTGCGGCCCTGCAGGTGCAACCGGATGGAAGAATTCTCGTGGCAAGTTTGAGCGGAGGGGGGGCTTGGCTGCGACGCTTTTCAGCCTTAGGTGAGACAGACAAAAGCTTTCGGCCCGACCGACGGCTCAGCGGTAATGCGGCTGGGTTGGCGTGGCTACCTAACTGGAAGATTTTGTCCTTCGGCTCATTCTCCTCGAGTATGTCGACTGCCAAGCCGCTTCGTCTGGTTCAGTTGGCGCTGAATGGGGACTGGGACGAAAAGTTCCGGCCTGCGTTTTTGAACAAAGCTGGAACGTCCGAGGGCGTGGAGATTCGTCGGGTGGTCACCCAAGCAGATGGACGCTTTTTGGTCGCAGGCTTTTTCCACCAAGTGGACGGCGAAGCTCGGGCGCACTTGGTACGTTTCCTCCCCAACGGGCAGGTCGATCCCAGCTTCGGCCCCGATGAGGTTTCGCCCGGACCCATCTGGGATGTCGTTCTGACGGCAGCCGATTCCATGACGATTCGCGGTCCGTTTCTCAGGGTGGGCGACACCGCTCGAGGCACGTTGGCTCGCCTCACTTCAGGAGGACGTCTCGACCCTGTCTTCAACGCCACCTCCCTCTTCGCAGGCAGTCCGACCGCATCCGTGGAGAATCAGCCGATGCTCGGCCTTCCCGATGGGAGGTTGATTCTGGCCTCCAGAGCCACGCGTGGCATCGTGCGCATGAATAGGGATGGCTCGCGAGATCGCGGCTTTTTTCATGCGGATACGACCAATCGCATCGATTGCCTGGCCTTGGACTCGTTGCAAGGGGTTTGGGTTGCAGGAGACTTCAGCAACCTACACGGGCACACCACTCGATCAGTGGCTCGCCTTTATTTGCATTCACCGGAAACCACCGCCGCGCGCCTCCCGATGATTTTGGAGCCCTTACAAATCCGGCGCTCAGGCTCCGGGGTGGTCGGTGTCTATTTTTCCGGTGACACCTTGGAATTTTCGACTCGCCCTGGGGGCACCCCCACTCCGGTCTGCGAATGGCTGAGGGACGGCGCTCCCATTCGCCAATGGGGGCTCCAGACGGTGAATGCCTGGGATGGTCTGGCGCGGATTACGGTTCCTGGATTGAGGGTTGAGGACTCGGGTGAGTATCGGGTGGTCGCGCGCAACTTGGCGGGGGCCGTCACGAGTGCCCCCGTCCGCTTGGATGTCGTTTCGGAGCCCTTCGTCGTGCTACGCCAACCGCAGGGCGTTTCCCGCGCGATCGGGAGCCAGGCCTCATTGACAGTGTCGGTCGCCGCCCGTCGCCCGCTGGAGTTCCAATGGGAGAGAGAGGGGAAGTTGTTACCCGGGCAAACAAATCAAACACTGCTTTTCCGTTCCTTACAGTCCAGCGATGCCGGGGAATATCAGGTGCAGATTCAGGCGCTTGGCGCCACCAATGCACCGCTGGTCAGTCAGTCGGCCGTGGTCGAGGTCATCGTTCCGACTTCCGGAGATCGA
>CANLCA010000539.1 GCA_947487925.1 Verrucomicrobiales bacterium
CCGGCCGACACCGGCGCTCAAGATCCAACCCGAAATTCGCTACGAGCACACGACGCTCAATGGAGGATTCGACGGAGACGAGTCCCGTGTCATCGCGGGGATCGGTGCCTCTTACGCTTTCTAAACCACAACAACACAGCAATTCAACACACACGAACTATGAAACTAATACTCAAGAAACTTGTCACCATCGCGGTCCTTGCGGCTGCCACTGCAGCTTTGGGAGCCGCGGAAACAATCAAAGTCGGCGTGCTGCACTCCTTAAGCGGCACGATGGCGATTAGCGAGACGTCGCTCAAGGATGTGCTCCTCTTCACCTTCGACGAGATCAATAAATCCGGCGGTGTCAAGGGGAGGATGATCGAGCCTGTCATTGTCGATCCTGCTTCCAACTGGCCGCTGTTTGCGGAGAAAGCCAGGCAGTTGATCGAGAAAGATAAGGTCGCCGTGGTCTTCGGCTGCTGGACGTCCGTGAGCCGGAAGTCCGTTCTGCCGGTCTTCGAGCAACTGAACAGCCTGCTCTTCTATCCAGTGCAATACGAAGGCGAAGAGCTGTCGAAGAATATCTTTTACACTGCGGAAGCGGTCAATCAGCAGGCTGTACCAGCGGTCAATTACATGATCTCTGATGGAAAGAAGAAATTCTATCTGCTCGGATCGGATTATGTTTATCCCCGCACAACGAACAAGATTCTCAAGCAATATCTGAAGTCCAAGGGCATTCCGGATTCAGACATCGAGGAGATCTACACGCCATTCGGCCACACCGATTATCAGACGATCGTGGCCTCAATTAAGAAATTCGCGGCCGGAGGCAAAGCCTGCGTGATCAGCACTCTTAATGGCGACACCAACGTTCCCTTCTTCAAGGAATTCGCAAACGCGGGCCTGACCTCGGAGAACTGCCCGGTGGTTTCGTTCAGTATTTCGGAAGATGAATTCCGCGGGTTGCCTGCCAAGGATCTGGTCGGCCACCTCGGCTGCTGGACTTATTTCATGTCCTTGAAAAGCCCCGAGAATAAGAGCTTCGTGGATTCGTGGAACACCTGGCTGAAAAACCCACAGGTCACCGGAGTTGACTTTAAGGTGACTGGCGTCGATATGAAAAACCGGGTCACATGCAGCCCGATGAACCTCTCTCGCATCGGCGTCTATCTCTGGAAACAAGCCGTCGAGAAAGCGGGATCATTCGAGGTGGACAAGGTACGCGAGGCAATGTACGGCCTGAAGTTCAAAGGGCCAGCCGGTCCAGTCACGATGCAAAAGAACCATCACCTTGTTAACAATGTGTTCATCGGCGAGACTCTCGCGAATGGGCAGTTCAAAGTCGTCAAGACTCTGACGGGTGTGGCGGGTGAGCCGTTTAGCGAAAAGTTCCTTGGAGTTAAGACAGCAAGCAAGTAACCGTCCTCTCGGCGATGCAATGCCGGAGCGAGGTTGTTCCCCTCGCTCCGGTTTCGTCTCAGATTTGTCGGCACTCACTCGTCATGCGATCACCCAATTTTATGAGGCTCCTTCTTAGCAGCCTCGTGTCCCTGGCAGGGATCGAACTGTCGAGCGCTGAAGTCCTGCACCGGGACGTACTGGTGCAAGCAGTCTTGAACGAGGATAGCCAAGTCCAAGCGGAGTATCTCAAGAAACTTATTGGAGCCAATGACCCGCTCGTTGAGCAAGCGTTGACGGCTTGGCGCGGGGGCGGCGTTTACCTCTATGAGGCGGAAGGTGAACAGATCAAGGTTCCTTTCCTGCTCGAATCGCAAGTGGATGGCGAGGGGCGAGCTCGAGGCATAAAATTGGCCGACGGCCAAGTGCTCAAGGATAAACAAGGTCAGCCGCTGTTGTTTTTGTCGAGCGACCTAACGCCAGCGGAAGCTGATTCCAAGCTGCGCCGCGCCATCAAGACCACGCTCGACCTATTCAGCTTGGCTAACCCCAATCCCAAGGTGCGGCGGGACGCAGTCACCAAACTTGGTCAGGACCAAAAGCCCGATTACATCCCTTACTTCGAATCGCGTTTGACTCAGGAGACCGTCCCAGATGTCCGGACGTCTTTAACGGAAGCCATCGCGATCACTCAGCTCATCGTGGAATCGTCTCAGGTGCGTATTGCGGCGGTTGATCAACTCGCGCGGATGCGTTCGATCAATGCGCTGAGCTATCTTCAGAATTTGAAAAAGGAGGCTCTGGCCGCGCCTGGAAAGTTCGGCCAAGAAACGGTCAAAAGCGTGACGACTGCGATAGGGGTCATCGAAGCTTACATGGGGTGGGGCAATCTTTTCGGGACCGCTTTTCGGGGCTTGAGTTTGTCGGCTGTGTTGCTGGTGGTTGCGCTCGGCTTGGCCATTACCTTTGGGCTCATGGGAGTGATCAACATGGCGCACGGAGAAATCATGATGGTAGGCGCCTACACCGCTTACCTCGTGCAGAATATTTTTCAGCGCTGGTTCGGACCAAGTGGTTTCGGCTTCGATATGTATTTCATTGCGGCTTTGGTCGTGGCCTTTTTTAGCGCGGCTCTGGCCGGGCTTATCCTGGAGCGAAGCGTGATCCGCTTTCTCTATTCGCGGCCGCTCGAGTCACTCTTAGCCACATGGGGCGTGAGCTTGTTTCTTCAGCAGATCTTTCGCGATGCGTTCGGTGCAGCCAACGTCCAAGTCTCCTCGCCGAGTTGGCTGAGCGGCAGCTTGGTTCTGAACGACGTGCTGTTTGCTTACAACCGGATGTTTGTCATTGCGTTTGCTGTATTCATCGTGCTCGGAACTTATTACCTGATGACGAAAACCTCGATTGGATTGCAAGTTCGCGCCGTGATGCAGAACCGGAATATGGCCGCGTGCATGGGCGTCCGCACGAATCGAATTAATATGCTGACTTTTGCTTTCGGGTCGGGACTGGCTGGCGTGGCAGGGGCGTGTCTTTCTCAGATCGGCAACGTAGGTCCCAGCCTCGGCCAGAACTACATTGTCGATTGCTTTATGATTGTCGTGCTCGGTGGTGTGGGAAATCTGGTGGGCACGGTGTGCGCCTCGTTGGGCATTGGCGTGACCGACCAGATCCTGCAACCCTGGCTCGGCGCCGTGATGGGTAAAATCACCG
>CANLCA010000540.1 GCA_947487925.1 Verrucomicrobiales bacterium
CGACCAAGTGAAGACGTTCGAGTTCCTTCAGCGTGGGTTCGTGGCGGGCAAACTTTGCGAGATCGCACAGGGTGAGGAACTGTTGGAGCATTTCCTTCTGAACATGAGTCAGGACTGGGCTGCCGCTGAGCTCGTTGAGAAACTCCTCCGTGGTTCGATCCGGAGCTCGCAGTTCAAATCGCTCGTCCAGGTAGACCCGAATGATGTCCGCTACTTCGGTGCAGAAGATCGGGGGATTATTGATGGACTGGAGGGCAGCCATCAGCTTTTCCCGGGCACGAATGTGGGGAGGGATGACCGGTATGGCCAGAGCTGCGGCGTCGCGCTGCGTTTTCCATTTTCTCCAGGCCCATCTGGCGAGAAACGCAGCGGCGATGGCAGCCAAAATGCACCCGGCCCAGAACCACGGGTTTGCGATGGCTACAGGAGGCTTGATGTCGTGCAGCTCCGCCGAGGAGGCTCCCGCTTTGGGAGGGACTATCAGGGCTGCTGAGTTGGATGGCGCTGGATCCATTACGCGTGGCGACGGCGTTTTTCGCGGGTTTCAAAAAACCTTCCCAACCCCGCGCCATAGGGCTCGTCGGTTCTGAGCTGGATCGAATCGATGCCCGCGGCGCGAAACATGCGCTGGCGCTCTTGCTGCGCCTTCTTCTGGCGATTCGCAAAGGCCTGGCGCTTCCGTTCGTCGTTGGTGTTGATTTCCACCACTTCGCCTGTCTCCGCGTCTTTCAGTACCAGCCGCCCCAAGGAAGGGAGTTCCAACTCAAAACGGTCGGTAATCTGCACCGCTACGACGTCATGGCGGCGGTTGGCTTGACGCAGTGCGGTGACCGGAGTTTGAGCCAGACTGTCGGACAGTACCACCCGGCGGCGAAGGTTCTCTCGGATGTCTGCCTTCGAGGGGTTATTTTGACCCAGGAAATCGGAGATCACCACGGCAATGGAACGTCGATGGGTGACTCGGGCAAGAAATTCAAGGGCCTGGATGAGGTCGGTTCCAGTCCTCCTTGGTTCATGAAAGAGAGTCTCTCGGATGACGCGCAACACATGGCGTCGGCCCTTTTTGGGAGGGATGTATTTCTCGATGCAGTCGGTGAACAGGATCAAGCCGACCTTGTCATTGTTGCGGATCGCCGAAAAGGCCAGCACGGAGGCGATCTCCGCGGCCAACTCGCGCTTGGACTGGGAGACAGATCCGAAGAGCCCGGAGCCGCTGAGGTCCACAAGGAGCATGACGGTGAGCTCACGTTCCTCGACAAACTTTTTGACGAACGGGTGGTTCATCCGGGCGGTGACATTCCAATCGATGGATCGAACCTCGTCACCAGGCTGGTATTCGCGCACCTCATCGAAGTTCATGCCCTGGCCTTTGAAGACGCTGTGGTATTGCCCCGCGAGCGTCTCGCTGACCAACCGATTGGTTCGAACCTCGATCTGCCGGATTTTCTTAAGGATTTCCCGAGGGATCATTTCGATGGCGCCTTATTGTTCGCGTGATTGGCCTCTCACGGGACGGGGAGTTCATCCAGGATTTTCTGGATGATGATCTCGCTGGTCTTCTCTTCGGCCTCCGCCTCGTAGTTGACCGTGACCCTGTGTCGAAGGACGTCCATGGCGATGCTTTTCACATCTTGAGGGGTGACATAGCCCCGTCCTTTGAGGAACGCGAATGCCTTGCCCGCCAGGGTTAGTGAGATCGTGGCGCGAGGTGAGGCGCCCAAAAGAATGAACTCCTTGACGCCGATCTTGTAATCCTCGGGGTTGCGCGTCGCGCAGACTAGATCCACGATATAGTCCTTCACCTTGTCGTCTATGTAGACGTCATTGATCACTTGTCTGGCGTCGAGGATCGTTTTTGCATCGACCACAGGTTGCGCGCTCGGGTGGCCAGACGTGCGCGCCATGAGATCGAGGATCTGTCGTTCTTCCGCGCGGGATGGGTAGCCAATTTTCAGTTTGAGCATGAAACGATCAACCTGCGCTTCCGGCAAGGGGTAGGTGCCTTCTTGTTCGATGGGGTTTTGGGTGGCGAGAACCAAGAAAGGCTCATCAAGCTTGTAGGTTTGATCCCCGATAGTGACCTGCTTCTCCTGCATCGCCTCCAGCAGGGCGCTCTGGACCTTGGCCGGTGCACGGTTGATTTCGTCGGCGAGGACCAGGTTCGCGAAGATGGGCCCTCTCTTGGTTGAGAAACCACCGCTTTGAGGGTTATAGATCTGGGTGCCGATGACATCGGCAGGGAGCATGTCGGGGGTGAATTGAAGTCGTGAGAATCGAGCGTTAATCGCTGAAGCGAGGGTCTTAACCGACAATGTTTTGGCGAGACCTGGCACCCCCTCCAGGAGGACGTGACCATTGGCAAGGAGGCCGACGATCAGGCGTTCGACCAGATATTTCTGACCGACGACGACCTTGTTGATTTCGTTTTGAAGTGGGATGACGAAGGTGCTGGCGGCTTGCACTTCGGCGTTGATGGCGCTGAGTCCGGTGTTCATTGCTTGTTCATTATTGCCTGATTGACCATTTGACCTGCAAGAGCGTTCACTTGAAAATGACGAAGGTGGCTGGGGGAGCCTATTTCGACTGGGAAATTCCTTTACACCGCCAGGGTGACTCTCTATTTTGTCCCCCTTTAGGATAGAAAATATGGAATTGAAGTCTAAGACTATCGAGCAATTTCGGGTGCATGCGAAGGACACAGGATCTTCGGATGTGCAGATCGCACTGCTGACTGAGAGGATCAACCATTTGACGGAGCATTTAAAAGCGAACGTTAAAGACCACAGTTCGCGCCGCGGACTGCTGATCATGGTGAGTCAACGTCGGCGTCTGCTAGATTATCTGCATTCGACCGATGAGGGACGTTATTTCTCGGTGACCAAGAAATTGAAGCTTCGCAAGTAGTTTTTCGAAGGGCCCCGGGTTTGAAGTGAGTGGGTGCTGGGCGCTTCGGGATCGTTTCATTTTTCAAAAAAATCCATCCGATCGGCCACCGGGGTACGCGGACGGTGTTGGTCGCATAACAAGAACCTCCCGCGTGTATTCCCAGTGCTCCGCCCGGTGCAGGGAAATTTCGATGAGCCTCTGAGTTGCGC
>CANLCA010000541.1 GCA_947487925.1 Verrucomicrobiales bacterium
CCCCGCTCAATTCGATAAGCCCCAGCCATCGGGGGCATCCCCATCTCTTCCATCGGATCACGCTTCTCCACGAACACAGAGAGAATCTTTTGCCATTCTGCAGTCGAAAGGTTCGAACCACGCAACCTCCTCAAAGCCTTCGAGCCCAGCCCGGACACCTCAACCTGGTAGAAGCGGCGCTCCGGCGATGGCGTCACCCACTTGAGGGTGCAGCCGCTTTCCGCAGCCCTGGGGCGAGCCCAACCCGCGCAAATAGCCACCAGAAAAAGGAGGGCAACTCCTTTGGTCTGACGCGAGACAACCCGAAACCAAACCCTGGTCATGGCAGTGCCAACGACTCCAAGCTCAACGCCCCACCCTCACCACGACGTACCACAAGCGCTTGCTTGCTGTCAAAACGGTCCAATTGCTCGATGCCTGTCCAGTTGGCAATGGTCTCGTACGGCAGCCCCTTCTTCGCCCCGTCCGGAACGGGAGTGGAGATGTTCTCCGTGCTCTCAATGTGATCTGTGCTGATCTTCATCAAACCCCGGCTGCTATTGGCGAGCAGCAAAAAATCCTTGCCCTCTCGCTGATAGACAATCATGTCCAACGGACGATTCCGGTTGCCCAGCTCCGCCACCGTTTTTCCCTTGATCTTCGCTCCAGGCTTCAGGTCCGCCACCGAAAATTGAACCAAAGGTGTGCAGGTGTAGGCCGCCAACAGCTGAAGTTCGTTCCCCACTTTCAACGGAACAAAAGTGCGGATCGGAGACCGGGTCTCAAAACGGCCGTGCGCCCCGTGATACATCTCCACACTCGTCCCGTTTTGGACCGCTTTGAACGGAAAAGGAATCGCCCGCAGCGTTGAGGAGAATTCCTCGTTCGAAAGTCCCGCCACCACAACCCGGTCCTCCAGAAACGCAATGTCCGTAATCGTCTCCTGCCGCGGATTGCTTTGACGGTTCCCAGTGCCGACGACTCCATCCACCGGTGCGTCAGGAAGTTCTGCTCGCGAAAATTTCACCTTCTCGAACGCCGCCACCTCGACGCGCCCCTCAACATTAACCTTGATTATCACGGGAGTCGCATCCGTCCCACGCCCTCGGGATACCGCAAGATAAGTGTTGCGCGAAAGCGGGCTCACCACCATGTCGTTGATGAGGATCTGATCCCCAGTGACCCCCAGCAATGCCGCAATCTTTTGGTCGATGCCTTCGACCTTCAACGGCTTCGAGGCCGCCCCGGCACTGACATCTCCCGTCGCGATCGCTGTGATGGTGGCCGCTTTCGTGTCAGCCACAAACAGCATCCCCTCAGGACCAAATGCCAGAGGCCCCGCCGATTTAAAAGTAGGCGCCCCCTCTTTCATCCCGTCCGTCAGTGATGCCGCTTCAGCATCCATAGGCGTGATGCCGACCAAAGCAAGGGATACCACCAGTGTTTCAAAAGGCTTTCTCATAGTGAAAAGGAATCAGTGATCCCCGCTGAAGACAGGAAACCCTGCTCCTTGGTTACACGAATGCCTGAACTCTCATCAAACTCCCGATTGAACCCGAACCCTCGGTTTTAAAGATGGCTTGTCTCGCAAATTTGCCCCATTAATAAGCGCATTTTCATGCCTTAACATATATATCTCTATTGACATAGTCGAGTTTAACTTTATGGTAGCGCTCCAACATGTTGTTCCAGACCCACTCACCCCCCGATGCTGTGTGCTCCGAAACGACTCAATCCCCCGCTTTTTCGCCCCGGGATGAGCCTCGGATCGCAAATCACTTGAGTCCGCGCTTGAAATCGTGATTCGATCCGTCAGCATCCTGGCTAAACCCCCGCTCGTTGTGGTTGAAAAAGTTGGCGAAAACCGCGCCGCACTAGATGTGGCACATGTTTGCCCGGGCTGTCCGCCTTCATGGGGTAACGAAAAGCCATGACCTCATTACGCCCCGGGAGGCAGTCCACCAATGTCCTGCCGGGATTTAACCTGGCCATGGGGGTGACGATTTTTTGTCTCAGCACCGTGGTCCTCCTGCCCATCGCTTGCCTCCTTCTGAAGGCCCTGGAGCTCTCCTGGCACGACTTTTGGCAGTTGGTGACCGCTGATCGGGCTCTTGCAGCCTATAAGTTGACCTTTGGCGCCTCCCTAATTGCCGCGCTTGCGAACGCCTTTTTCGGCGCTCTGCTGGCCTGGGTCCTGGTGCGCTATGAGTTCCCAGGTCGAAGGTTCATTGATGCACTCGTCGATTTCCCATTCGCTCTGCCCACCGCCGTTGCCGGGCTCACGCTCTCCCATTTGTTCGCGGACCAGGGCTGGCTGGGACAATATCTTTCCCCGATGGGCATCAAAGGTGCCTACACGCCCCTGGGCGTTGTCATCGCCCTGACGTTTGTCGGGCTCCCGTTCGCGGTCCGCACGCTCCAACCCATCCTCGAGACCATCGACACCGACGTCGAGGAAGCGGCAGCCTCGCTCGGCGCAGGCCGGATGCGGACCTTCTGGAGCGTGATCCTACCCACGCTGGCGCCCACCATTTTGACGGGCTTCGCCCTAGCCTTTGCCCGAGCCATCGGCGAGTATGGTTCCATCGTCTTTATTTCCGGAAACATGCCCTTCAAAACCGAGATCGCCCCATTCCTCATCGTCACTCGACTCGAGGAATACGACTATCTTGGAGCCGTTGCCATTGCGGTTGTCCTGCTCTTTTTCTCACTCCTGCTGCTCGCCGCAATCAATTGGTTGGAGAGCTGGGCAAGCCGATTTCATTCCTGATTCGACACCATGGCCGTCAAGGCATCCACTCAATTCGGAAAGGCTCGTTCCGCTTCCAAGCGGGCGGTCGAGGACCCGGCGTGGGTACGTTTCCTCCTCATCTGTCTCGCCCTGGGGTTTGCCGCAGTGTTCCTCTTTCTTCCACTCGTCAATGTTTTGGTCCAGGCTTTTTCAAAGGGCTTGAAACCGTTTTGGGGATCGTTGAGCGATCCCGACACGCTGTCTGCCATCCGGTTAACCCTTCTAGCTGCCGCAATCTCGGTGCCGGTGAACCTCATCTTCGGAGTCGCCGCCAGCTGGGCGATCTCCAAATTTGAGTTCCGCGGGAAATCATTCTTGATCACG
>CANLCA010000542.1 GCA_947487925.1 Verrucomicrobiales bacterium
ATTGAGGGACAAGAAAAAAGCCGCCATCTCAGGTCCTCACGCTGATCTCAAATCAGCGGCAAGGAATCCAACAAGCCAATCATCGGAAAGTCGCCTAGGAGACCCCAACTTCGGGGTCCACCTTTCTGGAATATTGACTGGAATCCGTCCTCACCAATCGACTACTGAGCCGTCCTGCTCGTCGTAGGTTTCACGGTTGCGCCAATCATGCCCAATTTTGTCCGCCAACTTATTTTCGTCGAGTTCAATACCCAAACCAGGTCCTGTCGGAATGCTCAGGTAACCTCCTTCGACTTTGAACGGTTCCTTGAGGTAGCCTTCCCCAAGGTTGACCTGTTCCTGGCAGAGGAAGTTCGGAATTGAGGCTGCAAATTGGACACCACATGCCAGGGAAATAGGCCCCAGTGGATTGTGGGGTGCGATGGTGGCGTAATGCGCCTCGGCCATGCCCGCGATAAGACGCGCCTCCATGATTCCTCCGGCGTGGCACAGATCGGGTTGCAAGATGCTGGCAGCCCCTTTCTCCAATATTTCCCGAAAGCCCCACTTCGTAAAAATGCGCTCGCCGGTCGCTATGGGAAGCGGTGTGCCACGCGCAATCTCGGCCATGAGATCCACGTTCTGACATTGAACCGGTTCCTCAATGAACATCGGTTGGTAGGGTTCCAGGGCCTTGATCAGCAATCGCGCGTTTTGCGGGCTGATCGCGCCGTGAAAATCGATCCCGATATCCGCATCCTTGCCGCCCGCCTGCCGCAACGCGGCAAAGGCCTCAGCCGCTTCCTCCACAAATCTCTTCGAAGCCACTACGCCGGAGCGCGTGCTGTTCTTGATCCCGGTTTTGAAGGCGGTAAATCCCTGGGCCTGCTTCTGCTTCAACGTCTCCAGATTATTTCCGATGTGCGCGTACACGCGGACCTTGTCCCGCGTCGGGCCGCCCAGCAGTTCGTAGACGGGAACCCCAAGAAACTTGCCTTTTATGTCCCACAGCGCCTGTTCAATTCCGCTGAGGGCGCTGGTCAGCAGAGGTCCACCCCGGTAGAAAGCGTGCCTGTAGATGGCTTGCCAGTGATGGACAACATTCCTTGGATCTTTTCCAATAAGATACGGCGCAATCTCCTCCACCGCCGCCGCACAAGTCTTCGCGCGCCCTTCCAAAACCGGTTCGCCTAGTCCGATAATCCCGGCATCGGTATGGACTTTCAGAAAGAGCCAGCGAGGCTTTACAAGGATGGTCTCCAGTCGTGTGATGCGCAGGCGCGTCTTGAACTGGGGCGGCTTACCTTGCGCCGCAGGCGCTCCTCCATAAGGCTCCGGCGCCGCACGTTCACCGGGCGCGGGCTGGGCTCCCTGAGGTTCTACTTTCGCCAAAGCCGTCAGCCCGACACCTCCGAAAATCCCGGCTAAAAACCGTCGCCTGTTCCCCGCCGAGAGATTCGGTTTACGCGTTACGGAATTCAGTGTTTGCTTCTTGGAGTCCATGTGTTTTTCATGCCTGCACCACATTGGCTTCGGAACCCACGGATATCAGGGTCTCACTGCGGTGCCGTCCGGACGACGCACAGGCTCCCAATAGGCCGGGTTTTCGGCCTTCTCGATTGGAAATTTTCTCGCCGCCGTCTCGTTGAAATCAACTCCCCAACCGGGAGCCTCATACACGGAGGCGTAGCCCTTTTTGACGGTCGGACATCCCGTAAACACTTCCCTCGTTGCGTCGTCGAATGAGATGATTTCCTGGATGCCGAAGTTCGGAATCGCGAGGTCCAGATGCAGGTTAGCCGCATGCCCCACAGGGCTCAAATCCCCGGGGCCATGCCAGGCGGATCGCACGTTGAACACTTCGGCCAGGGTTGCAATTTTCCGGGCCACGCTGAATCCGCCGGTCTGACTTAGATGAACACGGATGAAATCGATGAGGCGATCCTTGATCAACGGCGTCCACTCATGAGGGCTGTTGAACAGTTCTCCCATCGCGATCGGAACTGTGGTGGCCCCGCGCAGTTGCCGAAAATAATCGTTCGCCTCCGGAGAGATCGGGTCCTCGATGAAATAAGGACGAAACCGCTCCAATTCCTTGAGCAACCGAATGGCATCGCGAGGCTCGACCCGTTCATGCACGTCATGCAACAATTCGATGTCATCCCCAAAAACCGTGCGCGTGTGCTCGAACATCTTGATCGTGGCTTTCAAATAAGGCAGGGACGCCATCACCCGATCCTGAGGCATGCCAAATCCCGCTTCGCGAAAATCTGCGGTCTTGGAGAGGTGCTCCGATCCGTAGCTCCCCATCTGAATCCGGATGTGCCGAAAGCCCTGCTCGAGTTTGGATCGCACGCTTTCTTCTAACTCCTTCAGATCGCGGCCGGATGCGTGGCTGTAACAATCTACCGCAAATCGACATTTGCCCCCCAACAACTGGTAGACCGGAAGGCCGGCTCGTTTCCCCTTGATGTCCCACAACGCCATGTCGAGCCCGCTGAGTGCGTTGTTTAAAACGGGCCCGTTACGCCAATAGGAACTAGTGTAGGCGTTCTGCCAAAGATCCTCGATGTTGTCGGGATCTCGGCCTTTGGAGAAAGGATCTAAAAACTCGTTCACCGCCGCCAGCACAGGAGTCGGCCGTTGAGTGTAAGTCGCGCAGCCGAGCCCATAGAGTCCTGGCTCACTGGTTTCCACACGGACAACGATCAAGTTCACCCGGGCAGGCCTGAGCGCGAATGCACGCACTTTAGTGATTTTGAGCGGCGTCGACGCGCGGTTGGACTTCTGAATCAACTCAGCAGCGTGCGCTTCGCTGCGTGCCAGCACTCCCAGGGCAGCCGCCATCGCCCCCCCGCCGAGGCCTTGAAACCACTCACGCCGATTCAGGCTGTCTCGTTTCATAGTCAATGCCTTTCCCTCTCCCTTGTGGGATCCTGCCAAATCACCTCATGGAGCCGCTCTGAGGGCCGAGGGAAATCCGGGCACCGCGATCCGAAGCCCCGTGTTCGCAAGATGTTGGCCACGCACTTTGTAGACCCATAGGTTCCTCTCCGCATGGCACTGAACAACCAGATATTTCCCATCACCTGTGAAGGCCACGCCCTCC
>CANLCA010000543.1 GCA_947487925.1 Verrucomicrobiales bacterium
ACGCCGAAAAAGGAACGGGAGTCGGATTTTTGCGAGGTGAGTTATTTTTTGGAAAAGGAAAGCAGCACTGGCACATTTGTTTTGTGGCGGCGGCGAGATCCGACTCCAGATGATGAACCCCTTTCTGGAGGGCGTCGCGAGGAAATTGCTAGAGGCTTGCTTGGGTTACGGTTCGAGTTCTACGATGGTTTCGAGTGGTTCGAAGAATGGGGTGACCCTCAGGGAAAACGTCGAGGACAGGAGTCCGCGCTCAGCCCGAGCAACCTTTCTGGGATACCGGATGCGGTGCGAATCACCTTGTTCATGGACGCCGCCGCTCAGAGAAAGACTGACGAATCCGGTCCGGGGAAACCTGAGATGCGAGAGCCCCCTCTGGTTTTTGAAAGCATCGCAAGGATTCTCCCAAGAACAACGCCGTCAACGGGGAATGCCACGACCACTCCCGCGGCGCCCGCAGGCACACAAGAGCAACCAGGTCTCCAACAGGGACCGGGAGGACCGGGATGAATCATCGCGAAGGATCCATATTGGTCAGCCTCCTTTGGTGTCTGGCACTGTTGGCCGTGTTGGTCGTAGGGCTCCTGCATTCGACGCGGCTCGACCTCCGCATCATCAAGAACTACGGGGATTCGATCCAGGCACGATACCTGGCGCTCGCCGGCATCGAGAAAGCCAAGGCGCTACTCCACCAGGACATGGTGGATCGTAGCCGCAGTGGCAACCATCACACTTCCGCACTCTATAATTCACCGCAAGACTTCAAGGATGTGAGTTTGGGAAGAGGGACATTTAGTGTCCTCCGACCCGGCAGGAGTGAAGATGGAGGCGCGGTGGTCTTTGGTATCGAAGATGAGGAAAGCAGGCTGAATGTGAACACCGCCTCCGCTCAGGAATTGAGTAAACTAGACCGCATGCTTCCAGAAACTGCGGCCGCGATCATCGATTTTCGAGACCCCGACAACAACACCACAACCGGGGGCGCGGAGGGGGATTATTACGCATCGCTCAGACCACCCTATCTTCCGAGAAATGGACCTTTTCAAACCGTGCGCGAACTGCTTTGGGTGCGCGGTGTGACGCGTGAGTTGTTTTGGGGTGAGGACGCAAACCAGAACGGAGTCCTGGATCCCGAGGAAAACGATGGGAACACTTCGGCGCCTCCAGACGATCGCGACGGCATTTTAGACTCGGGTTGGTCAGGGTTCGTGACCATTGATTCCTCAGTCAAGAACACGAATGCATCCGGCCAAGAGCGCGTGGACCTGGCCACTGCGGACGAAAAAGCGCTCACCGCAGTCAAAGGGGTGACCCAGGAGGTCGCCCGCGCCATCCTAGCCAGGCGTGATCAAAAGAAGTTTGAATCGCTCGCAGATCTTTTGGACCTGACCTCCTCCCCTCCCCCTGGTGTCCGAAATCCTTCGCCCGGAAACAACAACTCGGCGGGCTCTCCTGCGAACGCCCTGGTTCGAGGCCAGACGCAGGCAACGGAGGGCGGCGGCGCACAGCCTCAACCGAACGTTGGCACGTCGACTTCAGGCGCCAAACTGATCACCGTGGAACAGTTAGTCCAAATGGCCGATGATCTCACCACCGTTTCTGATCAAGAACTCGCCGGAGTCATTAACGTGAACACGGCCAGTCCGTCCGTTTTGAGTTGCCTCCAAGGGATCACGCCAGAAATCGCACAGGCAATCCTGAATCACAGGGAGTCCTCAGGCTATTTCGCGAATACGGTAGCGTTGCTCAAAGTTTCGGGAATCAGCCCAGACATCTTCAAGGGAATCCATGCTCGCATCAGCGCCCGATCAGAAACATTCAGGATCATGAGTGAGGGCAGAGTTCCCTCGACGGGCGCTCGCTCTCGCATTCAAATGATCGTTCACATGGATGCGAATGGAGTCAGAACCCTCTCGTGCAGAGAAGACCTTTGAGCACATTACCTCTTATGAAACAGAGAGTTGTTTTTATGGAGATTGAGACCTCCTCGATCCACCTTTTGGATGGGACCGACGGGGTCGATCTGGCTGTGCAAAGATCCGAGAACGGCCGCTTAACCAGCGCCTGCAAAGAAACGCTTCTCCCAGCAATTCGCGATTTTCTTCGTTCAAGAACAGGGCGAGGTCCCATGTCAGCATTATGCGCGGTTGGAGCCCAAGGTGTCACAATGAGACGACTCCGGCTTCCGAAGTGTTCACGGGATGAATTGGAGGGGGTTTTGTTGCTGCAAATTGAAAGCGAATTCCCGTTGCCACCCGATCAGCTTGCCTGGGGTTATTTCGAAGTATCCCCTGCCGATAGCTTGAACTCAACCAGCTCCGGCGGACCTGAAGTGCTTGTGTTCGCAGTGAGAGGAGATTCACTGGAGGAATACTCGGATCTTATGAACTCGGCCGGGATTCAGCCTTCGTTCACCCTCGCTCCATTCGCCAGGAAAGCCTTGATTCCGGAACAGTCTAACCAGAAGTTTTCAATGCTTCATGTCGCCTCACCCCAGTGTGAACTCGCCTGCTTCGAGCAAGGAACTCTTTCTTCTGTCCGACTGCTCTCCCTCGGCCTAGAGAGCCTGCCACCGGCACGGGTCGAGGGTACAAAGGAAAACTATTTGGAAGCTCCATTGGCCACAGCCGTGGCAGCCCTGGCAAAATGTTCACCCGAGGGAGGGCTCGGTGAGCTTCTCCTTTTCACAGGGGATCTGCCGGATATCCCAGCGTTCGCAGAGTCATTCGAGAAGGTTGTCGAGGGAAAAGTTCGATGCCGAGTTCTGCCAAAATCAGACACTCCTGGACACTCCGCTTCAACCCTTGGCCTCGCACGGTTGATGTCCCACGGCGGGATAGCCGAGCTGCCTCTTTTCAGGATCAAAAGGACTGCTTCGGAACCGTTGACCATGGCCCCGATACCATGGAAATGGATCGCTCGCGCCGCCGCCTTGCTGATCTGTGCATTGGGGTTGCGCTACCTTGAGCCCGCATTCTCCAAAGCTCGAATGACCCCGAAGCTTGCCGTTATGAAGCGGCACCGGGACACACTCCCCGGGTTTGAAAAGGAACTGAGCTTCCTCCAGTATTTGGAGAAAAACCACGC
>CANLCA010000544.1 GCA_947487925.1 Verrucomicrobiales bacterium
ATCGCCCGCCAAGTGACGGTGCTCCATCAAGGCAGCGTCCTTTGTGAAGGCACCGTGGATCAGGTCCAGAACGATGAACGCGTGATCGAAGTGTATTTGGGAAGAAAGAAGCGAGATAAAAACTAGCCAAAACGCTTTGAAGTTAGAACCACAGGTCAGCGAGTGGAAAGGAAGAGCCCGCGGAATGCCCGCAGAGGCGGCCAGGTCTTCCAATGTCGTAACCATCGGCAAAACCACGCACTTCTTTTGGTTCCATTTCGTTCCCCTTTCCGCGGTGTGCATTCTCCACATCGGCCTTTCTCTGTCGTGAATAACGCGGTTTTAAACATGCTTTCCCTCTCCGATATCAACGTCAGCTACGATGGTTCAAGGATACTCCGCGGTGTCACGCTGCATGTGCCCGAACGTAGCCTCGTCTGTTTGATGGGTCGCAACGGTGTCGGGAAGACGACGACCCTGAAGTCCATCATCGGCCTCGTGAGGACCGATTCCGGAGCCATGGAGCTGGCTGGCGAAGATCTTGCCGCCTACCCCCCGGAGGAACGTGCCCGCCGAGGCATCGGCTACGTGCCCCAGGGGCGCGATATCTTCCCCCACCTCACCGTTTGGGAGAATTTGAAGATCAGCCTCGTTATCCACGGAAAAAAAGCAAACGGGCAGGTGGATCGCGTGCTCGATCTGTTTCCGATCTTGAAAGAGTTTCTTCAACGGAAAGGCGGACTGCTCAGCGGTGGTCAACAACAGCAACTCGCCATCGCACGCGCCCTCTTGACCAATCCCAAAGTCCTGCTGCTGGACGAACCCACCGAAGGCATTCAGCCCAATATCATCGACCAGATCGGGGAAACCCTCTTGAAAATCAAAAAAGAAGGCGCACTGAGCATCCTGCTCGTCGAACAATATCTCGACTTTTGTCTCAACGTCGGCGACAGCTTTTACATTATGGACCGTGGAGCCATTGTGGCTTCCGGCCCAGTCGCGCATTTGAACGACGATCTTGTCAAACAACATCTGACTGTATGACCCTGTCTCAACCCCTTGCCTTTCCACACATCCTGGCGTCGGCTCTGCGCCGCCTCGTCCCTGCCGCTGCCGCGTTCACCGTGGCTCTCTCCACACACGCTCACCCAGGCCATGACTGGCGCGATGCCGACGCCCGACATCTTCTGGTCAGTCCCGACCACTTTACCATTCTCGCCCTCGTGGGCGCGCTGCTCTGGTTCAGCGCACGTTTTGTCCAGCGCCGGTGGCCGCGCCAGCTCATGCAGTGGTCCGCCGCAACAGTGTTCGTCCTCGCTGCGGTGCTCTGGGGCGTTCGTTCCTGATGGATTCGGCAACCCATGAACCAGGAGGAGTGAACCTTAAAACGGCAGTTGACCGGGGTGAAGCTCCATCATTGATGTCGCCCATTCCCAACACCACGCCCCACCGCATCGACGTTGGCCCGGCGGTTCTGTCGGCGACTTCACCGCATGGGTTGATCTCTCCAAGGTTTGGCTCTCAGTTTGGGCGGCTCCCCACCCTATCACATGACCTCACCCAACCTGGGCAGGCTCATTTGCGATGCCACCAGGTCGCTGGTCAGAGCGCCGTCACCACCGCTTTTGCTACCTCGCCCCTCAAGCTGCTCACTCCACGGCCTCGCGGGAAGTCTGTCTGGGCCTGCCTGGCAAGTTTTGGGGGAGGGCTCCTCGCGGGGGATGAAACATCCCTCGACATCGAACTCGGCCACGATGCCCGCTGTTTCTTAGGCACTCAGGCGTCCACCAAAATCTATCGCAACCCGGCCCGACGCCCGTGTTCGTTTCGGCTCCGAGCGAACGTCAACGAAGACGCCATCCTTGTGCTCGCGCCCGACGCCGTCCAGTGCTTCGCCGGCTCGAGCTTCAATCAACGCCAGGAAATCTTGTTGCACCCTTCCGCAGGCCTTGTCTTGCTGGACTGGTGTTCCTCGGGTCGGGTCGCCCGGGGCGAGCGATGGGCCTTCAATCGTTACTCCAGCCGTATCGAGATCTCCGACCCCACCCCAAAACGCCTGTTCCTTGACTCGTTGGTGCTGGATCCTGAGCATGGCGCTGTCGACTCGCCGATGCGCCTGGGCCGCTTCAACTGCATGGCACTTCTCCTGTTTCTTGGCCCTGCGCTGCGGGCACACGCCCAGGCGCTCCGTCGCGAGTTCAAGGACCGCCCGGTCGCGCGGCGCAACGCCCTTGTCTTCAGCGCCAGCCGCATTCGTGACGGCGCATTGCTGCGCGTCGCCGGGGAGAGTTTTGAGCACGTTGCCCGCGAAATCCGCGCGTGCCTCGCCTTTCTTCCCGAGCTTCTTGGCGACGATCCTTTCGAGCGAAAATGGTAAACTTCAGGCCTTCTCATCCATGCATTTGTCCCCTCGTGATCTCGATAAACTGATCCTCCACCAGGCAGGCTGCGTCGCCCAAAAACGTCTCGCCCGAGGCTTGCGCCTCAATTATCCCGAAACCGTCGCTCTCATCGCTTCGGTCTTGCTCGAGTTCATCCGGGACGGGAGAAGCGTCGCTGAACTGATGAACCTCGGACGCACGCTTCTCGGTCGGAATCAAGTGATGCCCGGGGTGCCGGAGATGATTCACGAGGTGCAGGTGGAAGGCACGTTCCCCGATGGCTCAAAACTCGTGACCGTGCATCACCCGATCGCGGCTGAAAACGGAGACCTTGTACTGGCTTTGTATGGCAGTTTCTTGCCGGTGCCGAGGCTTGAAGTGTTTTTGCACGGCCCACAGATGGAATCAGTCCACCCTGGGTTATGTTGTCCGGAGTCTGGGGACTTGGAATTGAATGTTGGCCGCGAATGTGGCTCCCTTGTGGTGACCAACTTGGGCGATCGCCCTGTCCAGGTCGGCAGTCACTACCACTTCGTCGAGACAAATGCTCTCCTGCAATTGAACCGCTCCAAAGCTCACGGATTTCGGCTCGATATTCCCGCCGGAACCGCCGTCCGATTTGAACCAGGCGAAACAAAAACCGTTTCACTGGTTTCCATCGCGGGTTCTCGCGTCATTCGCGGCGGCAACGCCTTGGCCGACGGACCCGTGTCGGCCGAGAA
>CANLCA010000545.1 GCA_947487925.1 Verrucomicrobiales bacterium
CCGTCCACCCTGGCAAACTCCCGAGGGTTTGAACAGCATAGAACCTCACGAAATGCCTCTGCCAGGGCGGCTTCCGTTGGGGCGTGTTTTAATTGGGACCTCGCGTCACCCGGGCTTTCGCAGGATGAAGCCATGCGGGCTCCTTCACTGATTCGAGGATTCGTCCGTAGGTTTTCCCGGCGCGCCGCTGAACGGAATGACGAAGACTGGACTGAGGTCCCAACGTCCTGTAAAGACTCTTGCCTTGGTAATTGCCTGACATGTTCAAAGGACTCGACCATCTCGCCATCGTGGTGCCTGACACCGAGGAAGCGCTGAAGTTGTGGCGCGATCAAATGGGTTTCCCGTTGCTCTACAGCGAGGTCGTCAACGGAGGCTTGGTGAAATTGACACACCTCGATCTCGGCAATACTCATCTCCAGCTGGTCGAGCCGCTGACGCCCGACCATCCTTTGAGCGCTTGGTTGAAAAACCACGGACCCGGACTTCACCATTTTTGCTTGAAAGTGGACAATGTCGATCGGGCACAAATCGAACTTTCAGGAGGAGGATTCACCTCTGGCCTGAAGCCGCACCAAGGCACCCAAGGCAAACGAGCACTCTTCCTTGACAAGAACGCCACCCGAGGCGCACAGGTGGAAATCACCGGGGAATGACCGAGTTCGCCGGAACTCTCTCCCAACCAATGCGTGGGTCCTCCGCTGATGGGTGATCTCGCTGGCAAGACGGGATCAACGCGCACAAGAAACTCCACTTGTTGAAAAGTCCGGCGATGCTATGTTCAACAACTTTAAAATGAAGAAAGATGTGCCATTGCCCATGCAAAACGATTACGACGCCATACTGATCGGGGGCGGCCCCTCCGGCTCCTCCGCCTCCGCCATCCTCGCGGAATACGGGCACCGCGTGCTCGTTCTCGAACGGGAGCGGTTCCCGCGCTACCATATCGGCGAGTCGCTCATCCCCTTCACTTTCGGCCCTCTCGAGCGCATCGGGATGATCCCGAAGATGAGGTCATCCCGTTTCATGAAGAAATACAGCGTCTCCTTCGTGCAGCCTGACGGGCGCCGATCTCAGCCTTTTTATTTCTTCAACCGTTACGACCGCGACACCGTGGCTCAGACCTGGCAGGTTCTCAGGTCGGAGTTCGACCAGATGTTGCTCGACAATGCCCGGGAAAAAGGAGCCGAAGTCCGGGAGGAAACAACGGTCAACCGACTATTGATGGAAGGAAATCGCGTCGTGGGTGTGGCCGCTAAGAACAAGTCAGGGGAGACTTATGAAGTGCGCGCGCCTATCACGCTCGATTGTTCGGGCAAAGAAGCGTTCGCCTCGAACCGCCGTGGCTGGCGCATCAGTGACCCCTACCTCAACAAAGTTGCTGTTTGGACCTATTACAAAGGCTCGAAAAGGGAACCGGATCTCGACGAGGGCGCCACCACCGTCGCGTTTGTGCCGGACAAGGGGTGGTTCTGGCACATCCCCCAGCATGACGACATGGTCAGCGTGGGGGTTGTTGCGGACGGCAAATACCTGACACGCGGCGGCGTGAAGGAGCCGCGCGACATCTTCGATCGGGAAGTCGGGGAGAACGAGTGGATAAAGGATCATCTGGCCACCGGCTCTTCCACTGGCGACTACTTCATCACCAGCGAATACTCACGCCATTCGCGCTATTGCTCGTCGCCTGGGCTTTTGCTTCTGGGGGATGCGCTGGTTTTTCTGGACCCGGTCTTCAGCAGCGGCGTATTGCTAGCCCTCAAGAGTGGCCATTTGGCCGGTGAGGCGGTCCATCGTGGTCTCGTTTCGGGCGACCTTTCGCCCAACCAGTTCGCCGAGTACGGTTCCGCGTTGCACCATGGGATCGAAAACATGCGCAAGCTCGTGTACGCTTTCTACAATCCGAAATTCTCTTTTCGCGATGTGACCACGCGATTCCCGGAAGCCGCCGGGCAGATTACCGACTGCCTTTCTGGGGATATCAATAGAGATTACAGCCAACTCTGGAGCTGGATCACCGAATTTGTGCCACTGCCCGAGGAACTTCCCTACGGCGAGCCCCTATTGGAAACGCCGAATACCGCCGCAGCCTGATCGAGACAAGAAGTTTGACGAAGGCAAAGACGTCTCCTACGATCAGCCCGTTCAAACACTTCGACATCCCCGGGCAACCCACGGGTCTTGGAAACAGATGATTCCAGGAGTCAGATTTGCGCTGCCACTCACGATGGCAATTTCGAGTGGCTCCTTTTCTGTCCGAAACTGGTGGAACGAACCTATCGATCAAACTTTTTAATCAAGGAGCACTGTATGGCTAGTGGCCGAGTCAAGTGGTTCGACAACAAAAAAGGTTTCGGTTTTATCCAAACCGAGGCGGGCAAGGATGTCTTCGTTCACCATACCGCCATTTCGGGGGACGGCTATAAAACCCTAAACGAAGGAGAAGTGGTCAATTACGAGATCATCGAGAGCATCAAAGGTCTCAAGGCCGACAAGGTCCAACGCCCGGGCACTCCTTGATTCCAACACAAGTTATCGATTTTCTCAGCAATCACCTGTTCGTTCCACTCAGCGTTCAAGAGGAGTGCCATTCGCTTCTGCTTGCGAACTCGGGCGCAGCGGCTCGATGGTTACAGATCTCCGAAGTGATGCGCCACGCGAGAGCCTAGCCAGACATCCAAAATCCTGTGCCCCTCAATTTCATCTTGAACGCTCCTCGGAATAAGAACCTAGGCATGGTTCCCACGACGCCCATTGGTAGTCTCTATATTCATGTGCCATTTTGCGCCGCAAAATGCCATTACTGTGCCTTTTTCTCGGCTAAACCAAAAGGAGACCAAGTCGATCGCTATGTGGCGGCCCTGGTTCGCGAACTGGAACTGATCGCCCCGGAGCTCGAACTAAATACGATTTTCTTCGGAGGGGGCACGCCGTCGCTCCTGACTCTCTCCCAATGGGAAACTCTCCTCTCGGCGATGGATCGGCTGGGATTGATGGGCGCCAGAGAATGGACGGTTGAATGCAACCCCGCGACCGTTTCCATGGACAAGGCTCGACTCTTAGCCGACCACGGAGTGAACCG
>CANLCA010000546.1 GCA_947487925.1 Verrucomicrobiales bacterium
AGAATTCCCCAAGCCATTACCTGATCATGTCCCTGCTCATCGACGCCGGCATCGACCCCGCCGAAATCGAATTCAAATGGGCCGGTGACGCTCCCTCGGCCGCCAAGATTTTTGTGCAGGACAAATCCTTCGACGCTTTTGTCGGCTGGTCGCCAGACATCTACACGGTGTCTGATGGCGTGGCGGGTACTCGACTAGTCGTGAGCACCGCCAGCGCCAATCACCTCATCGCTGATGTTTGGGCCGTTCGAAACGACTTTTTTCGCGACCATCC
Organism: Verrucomicrobiales bacterium; assembly: GCA_947487925.1. Lineage (GTDB taxonomy): Bacteria > Verrucomicrobiota > Verrucomicrobiia > Limisphaerales > F1-80-MAGS106 > F1-80-MAGS106. Next base: position 275 of record CANLCA010000546.1, read on the forward strand.
CGAAATCGTCTCGGGCTTGGTTCGGGGTATTTTCGAGGGCATTGACTCGGTGCGCAAAGACCCCCCCGCCGCGGCCCGTCAGTTGGCTGCCGCTTTCAAACTTCCTGTTGAAGATTGTCAGAACATGATAGGCAAGGACGGCGGTATCACTGAAGGCGACGCTCACCTTGTCAACTACCGCGAGAACTCCAATTTTTTCCTGGACCCGTTCAACCCCTCCAACTTTGAAACCGTTTGGAACCGAGCCTCGACCATCTACAAATCGCTCGGGGCAATCGACTCCCCGGTGCCTCCCGGCAAAGTGAAGGCGGCGACGATTCTTTCAAAACTTTCCGAAGCCTACAGGGATACTCGAGACCTCTCTCAACCTACCTTCAAACCAGGGGCTCTCTTCAAGAACGCCGAAGCCGAAACCGGCCAGATCCTCACCAAGGCGGTCATCATCTCCTTTGAGCCCAACAAAGCCAGCCTCAGCGCTCAATATGACAACTCCATCCCGGCGACGCTCGAAGAGATCAGCCGGCTCGCAGGCACCTTCGGCAACGCCTACATCGTCGTGGAGGGCAACACCGACGCCAGTCGCAAAGGAGTGGTTCCAGCTGACTTGGTGCGCCAGCTTTCCTACGACCGCGCCGACTCCGTCCGCAGGGCGATCATCGACAAATACAAGTTCGACCCGAACAAATTCAAAGTCCTCGGCAACGGCTGGGATAACCCGTTGCCCAATTGCACCGATCCCAGCGACTCCGAGCAAAACAGGAAGAACCGCCGGGTCGAAGTCAAAGTCTTCCCACTGGAAAAGGACTAGCCAACAAGATCCGAAATCTCAGCCACTGTGGTTACGAGACGCAGAGGAGAACTGGAATCAGGATCTGGACAGAAATAGAGGTGACAAGATGCCGCAGGGATTTTGGCCAAGGCCTAGGCGCGAACAAGGCGCATATCCTGAGGGATCTGTAACGAATGAGCAACGACGGCCTTGGTCAAAAGATCAGGCGAGGTTGCTACCTTTCTTTATCTCCGGCTCCTTAGCTGCCGAACGGATCCGATTGGTTCACCTCCAAACGGCAGCCGAACGGGGTGAAGATAGACAAAAGGCTGGATGGGAGAGGCCTGACGTGAAATCAGGCAGGTCCTTTGTGGATCTACTGAGTGACTTAGAATGACTTTATCGCCAGGATCTTGCGAAGGTTCGCCCTGGACAACCCCGTGTTGAGGGTCATCGAGATTTGAGGATCTAAATGTCTGACGCGTTATGATCGGCTTCTTTATATTCGCGGCTTCCTTCGTGGCACTGTTGACGCTGACCGTGCGCCTGGGCAATTTGAGTGTGCGAAGCCAGCTCAGCAGATCCCGTGCTCTTGGCCTGACGACGCTCTTTGTGGGATTGCTTGGGACGGCGTGGTGGTTAGTCACCAGCGGCGCCACGCTCGAGCAGCGCATTTTGCCACCCCTCATTCTGCCCAGCCCCGTGGAGGTGTTGCAGGCATTTCCGCGACTCCACTTCGAGCAAGGCTTGGTACGAAGCGCGGGCGTGTCTTTCCTGCGAGTCACCACCGGCTTTGCCCTGGCTGCGATTGTCGCTGTCCCGCTCGGTGTCTACATGGCCACGTTCCCCCCTATCGCGGCGTTCTTCAGGCCCCTCGCTCTCATGGGTGCCTACGTTCCTATCGTCGTCTTTGTTCCCCTCACCCTCGCCTGGTTTGGTTTGAACGAAACCCAGAAGGTCGGCTTCCTGTTCATCGGCTGTTTTGTGGCCCTGCTGCCTCTTGTCATCCAGGATATTTCTGATGTCCCCGCTGCTTATCTCGATGTCGCCGTGACCAAAGGTGCGTCGCAATGGCAACTGGTTCGGCATGTCCTGTTCCCTGTCGCCCAAGCCAACATTTGGGATCATCTTCGCGGTGTCTATGGCGTCGGATGGGGTTGGATCATCCTCGCCGAAGTCGTCAACGCGGAACGGGGTCTCGGCTACTTGATTGACATCTCCAATCGCCGAGGTCACACCAACGCGCTTTTTGCTGTGATCTTCGTCATCGTGCTCATCGCCGTCATTTGCGATCAGTTATGGCGGTTGGGTGGCGAGTGGCTCTTCCCTTACTCAAAACGCAAGTGAACAGCGCCTCCCCCCCCCCATCGTCTGCCATGGAGACCATTGCCGCATCCACGGTCGGTGCCCCAAAGCACGCCGAAATGGTCGCTTTCGAGAAAATTACCAAGAGCTTCGGCGAGGGCCCGAACGAAAAAATCGCCATCCAAGACGTTTCATTCGTTGTGGAGGACCTGCCTAAAACCGGTGAACTCATCACCATCGTGGGACCTTCAGGCTGTGGTAAATCGACCGTGTTGCGCATCATCGCGGGGTTGGTGCCCCACTTTCCGCCCACCAGCGGGCAAGCCCGCGTTTTCGGCAAACCCGTCGGCCAGCCAAGCGCCGATCGCGGCTTGGTGGATCAGAAATATTCCCTCCTCCCCCACCTCACGGTGCTGCACAATATCGCCTTCGGACTCAAGCTACGTCACGTTCCCAAGAAGGAACGCCTCGACCGAGCTCATGAATGGGTTGGAAAAGTCGGCCTTGAAGGTTGTGAATCCAAGTACCCCTCGGAACTCTCCGGCGGCATGCAGCAGCGTGTGTCGATTGCTGCCAACTTGATCCTGGGGCCCCGAATTCTCCTCATGGACGAGCCGTTCGGAGCTCTTGATCCGCGCATTCGATTGCGCATGCAAGAACTGTTGATCCAACTTTGGAAGGAGCAGCAGGCTACCGTGTTCCTGGTAACCCACTCGATCGAGGAAGCTG
>CANLCA010000547.1 GCA_947487925.1 Verrucomicrobiales bacterium
AAAGGCTTTCTTGAACGCGGGAAAGGCTTTCCCGTTCTCGGAAAAGGTCTTTCCGCTCGCGGCAAAGGCTTTCTTGAGCTTGGAAAAGGTCTTCGGTGACGCGGGTAAGGCTTTTCCGCTCCCGGGAAAGGTCTTGGGACGCGCCAAAGCCTTTCTTTCAAGGCTGCGACTCGCGCTTGTTCAAAAGGTGGTTAGAAATTCCGCTGCGTTCTTGGCGTCCATGGCATCGTAGCAGACAATGCCGTATTGGTTCACTACATAGATTTCCTTCCCGATAGCATCCCGGGTCCATTGGACGTGCCGACCGTATCCCCAGTCTCTGAAGTTGGCACCCGAACTCCGATTCCAATTCCACTGCTGTCCCGTGTGCCGGAGGCTCAATGGCACGTAAATGCTGCGCGTGATAAAGGTCACGGTGCCTTCACTGGAGGCTGTGAACCGACGAAAGGCGCTGACACGAGCCTCGTTATCTCGCCAGTGCGGAGACAACTCGGACGAACTCATAACTCCATGATTCCACGGGGGAAACTCCTCAGGGAACAGGAGTCCTTCCTTTAGCGTTGGAATCACTATCGGCTTCTGGTCAAGCACCGGCCAACCCATGGACCAAGGGACGGCATGCCCGTCGGGGGAGAGCTTGAAGGCGCGGTCGCGGACGCGGACCCCAATGCCACCGGTCAGGGGCGCCAACTCGATATTGGCGAGGTGTAGCGCATGCTGGTTGTTCCACACGAATTCCCCAGCCAGTTCATGAAGTTCAGCATTATTTCTGTAATAGGGGTTTAGGAGTGTGCCCCAATTGCACGAATTAAAAAAAGCCGCCTCGTTCCAGAGAAACCAAGTCTTAGAATAAGCTTTTGACATTTCGTTAGGGTTGTTGAACCGCGTAAGAATGCCGCCGTTATACGCTTGGAGTTGCTGGGATTTGGGGACCCAGACTAGCGGTTGAGGATTGCCTTCAGTGGGGAACCACTGTTCCCACGATACTTTTCTGGTGGCTCGTTCCAGGCGGATGAGTCCATAAGTTGCGAAACCCGGTGCGGAAAACTTTTCCACCGGGATCAGGATTCCATCCGTGCCAATCCATTGCGGTTGGGCGGTAATCGCGTGTGGAGTCTGCCAAATCCGCTGGGCCTGACCGTCGGTAATTTCGTGAACTTGATGCAGGGAGAATGCCAACAAGGGCAATGTGGCGGCCCGATTCAACTCTGTGGGTTCACCGGCTAACAGGTAGCGGATGTTCTCAGTGGTGGAGTCGCCTCCAAACGGCAAGAAGCACTTGCCGCTCACGGTGACTTTGAGTTCACCGATTTTCCGGTCGCCGATGTAAGCCGTGTAGAGACCTCCGTCGGTGCGCGTGGTGTTTGTCACGTGCAACGCACCCACCACAGCGATTTGCCTGCCGTCCTTGAGCCATCGAGCCGCTACCGGCCTGTTCGTTTCGAGTGAGGTTCCTGATTGAAGGACTTGTTCCGCGACAAAACTCAGGACAAAGTCACTGGCAACATCCACCCAGGCATTGTTGGTCTGAGCCAGTCCAGGGAACTGATACTCGGCTACGGTGGTGTCATCTTCTGCTACAGATGGTCCTTTGCCAACGGATTGTAGGAATAACCCGCCATGCAACGCTAGGGGTTTAATCAATCGGATTGATTTAACCACCACAGCTTGCGGCGGCTGAATGGGGGGCGGTGGTCGCGCTGGAACGAGGGGCATTTTCATTCCAGGCCGTGCTGCGAGCGGCGGCCGTGTGGGAACGAGTTCCGTCGCGTCTGAAAAAACGAAACCGCGTGACGCGGCAAATCCTCTAGAATTACGAACTGCGACCCAGTATTCGCCGGCATTGGTCGCCCCCATCATCTTGAAGGTCAAACTGTTCGTTTGAGGTTGGTTCTTTAGCAGGCCCTGACGATGATACCAGATAAAATCAAATGGCGGGGTTCCTTCGACAGTGACTTTGAGTGTTACTTCCTCACCCCGGCTCGCAGTGGCATTCGTCACATGGCTAACGATGAGCGGCTCTCCCGGGGGCATGAGTGAAGGGTTGCCACTGACCCTATCCACCGGGCCGAGGATGGGGCCTGCGAGGTCCGCATTAGTCCCACCGTGCGCGACTGAAAACAAGTGACGTCGGGAATTCTGCGCGTAATATCCGTGGATAGTATATAGATTATGTGAAAACTCTTTTACTTCGGGAAATAGGAATGTGTTTCCGAGTAAGAGCGCTCCTTCCTGATCCTCAAGGGCTGCCATGTTCCGGGGTTTTGTCGCCAAGGTCGGCATCCAAGGCGGAGTGGCATTCAGGTCAATTGAGTAGAAACCGCCCGTCATTATCAAAGGTTCCCCCGGTTCCCCCCATTGGCTACAGTAGCGTAAGCTCCGGCTTAGGTTCACGCGCGCCGTGTTCGTTTCGGCCTCAATCCACGCCGTGTTATTGTGCAGTCTGAAACTCTCTGGCTTGAAACTGAGAGGCATGATTTTTCGCCTGGCCGAAATCGCCGTTAACTTATCGCTTAATGAAGGATTTGAAAGGAGAACAGTCGTGCCAACGATGGAACCTAATCTTGTTTCCATCAACATCATGCCTTCGCTGGTGACCAAACCGAGATGTTCCGTCAATACGAGTCGGGGAGGATACGGATCCAGAACGAGCTTCCTCGAGTCCGCCAAGTCGTCTCTCATCAAAAATCCGGCGGGGCGTTTGGTTGGTGCCGAATCCATCGGGTCGTTTTGTATTTTGACTCGAAAAGCAGGTATATCGGTTTGCCACAGCAAGCGTCCTTCCAGCCGATCAATGGCGAGCACCTTGTCGGCGGTCGCAATGAAGACCATGTTCGATACCATGACGGGCGCGGAAAAGAATCGCTCTGGCAACACGCTCACCGTGACGCCTATGACTTGCAACCGGCCGTTTGGAATTTGTCGTGTGTTGACTGTGAGGTTACGTGTGCCCTCCAAGTAGCTGGCGTGGTAGCTCAGGTTCAGGAATTTCAAGTTATTCTCGCCAGCGTTGGTGTGCGAACTGACAAACTTTATAATTCCCGCCCTGATGGCGGCTTCGTCGACAGCCCCTC
>CANLCA010000548.1 GCA_947487925.1 Verrucomicrobiales bacterium
CTCGCCCTGGGAGCCAAAGTCATTGACTGTTTTGACCAGGCCGGTGCCAAAAAACATCGCCCAGTATCGATTCACCGTCACTCTTGCACTCATCGGGTGCGCCGGCGAAACCAGCCAGGTCGCTAGGTCGAGGCGGCTGGGTGGCTGGTTTGTTTCAGAGTCAGCCTTCTCAAACCGCATTCGCAAATGGCCGCCTTCGTTGTTGAGTGCAACCCGCGAGATCGGCGGCAGAAAGTTCGGAGTTGCCGGAAACACTCGCTCGCCCTTTGTTCGAAAGTCACCGCGCACAAGTCGGTAGGTTTCCCGCGGTGGATTCATCTCTTCCATGACCAACGTGGTTGGGATCGCTTCAACCAGCGAATCCTTTCCTTTCTTGGCAAGGCCGAGGGCTTTTTCGGCGCGCAGGAAATCGACGGCGTAGTTCTCCCTGTAGAGGCGTTGAAGGTCGGCGCGCTCTTCTTCAGATCGTTTGCCGCGGGACTTCTGGAGGACGGGCATCAGGCCATGAAACATCAGTAGCCGGGCGTCTTCCGCGCTCAGCGCGCGGCTGTAAAAACGCACCTCGTCGAGCTGTCCCTGGAATGTCGACTCCCCGCCGCGCGAACCGATGCGCAAGGGCTCCGTGTTCGCTATGGAACCTGCCAGCTTGTCCTTCTCCACTTCGACCTCGCGGGCTCGGCCATCGACGAACATCTTCACACCGGACGCCTTGCCCGAACCATCATAAGCGACGAGCACATGTCTCCATTGGGTTCCTTCGAACTTGTCCTTGGTCTTCACCTTGATGGCGTCATCGGGGAACTGATGGACTAAGTGCACCTCGAAGCGCCCGCTGTTCCAGTGCAAATCGAAACCGCGATAGCCAGGTCCTTTCTCCATCTTGCTGAGGATCGCGCCGCTCGATTGAAGTTTGACCCAAGCCCCATAACCAAAGCTGTTTGTGCGCTCAAACGAAACGGCCTGGTCCAGGTCGATGTGCATTTTCCCGTCGAACTTGAGCGCCCGTCCCAGTCGGCCTTCCACAAACTCTGGCTGGTCGGTCCGGACAAATGAGGGTTCTTTGGCGTGCGCCGGACTGGACGCCGAAGGACTGGATGCCGCCGCTGATGGCGCCTCGGTGGCAGATGCGGCAACGGCGTTGGTCGAGAGTTTCAGTGTATCGTCAAAGGTCAGCAGCGCCAGCAACCCGTTCGCATCCGGCATGGGCGGGGGTGAAGAGGCTGTTTCTCGTTCCCATTTCTCCTGGGTCTCCCCGAGTTCGTTGCTGCGATCCTGAAGGGTCTTCTCCGCATCACGGAGGGTGAAGTCCGCCTCCACGAATTTCAGAGCCTGCTCGGCCGTCGGCACCGGCAGGCGTGGCGGGGGGTTATCGGTGCGAATCCGATCGAGGCCCTTCTCCGGCACGTTGTGGAAGAAGGCATAGAGCTGGTAAAATTCCTTGGTCTGAAGTGGGTCATACTTGTGGTCGTGGCACTCAGCGCAACCCACCGTCATGCCTAGCCACACCGACCCCAGCGTCCCCACGCGGTCGGCAACATATTTGTTGAGGTATTCATCCGGATCCGCGCCACCCTCATCGTTGGTCATGTTGTTGCGGACGAAACCCGTGGCAATGCGTTGGTCACGGGTCGGGTTCGGCAGGAGGTCACCGGCCAGCTGTTCGACTGTGAAAACGTCGTAGGGCTTGTTCTGGTTGAAGGCGTTGATGACCCAGTCGCGCCACAACCACATGAAACGCACCCCGTCGAAATGGTACCCGCTTGTGTCCGCATACCGCGCGAGGTCGAGCCAGTTCATGGCCATGCGCTCACCCCAGTGGGGGGAAGCCAGCAGCCTTTCCACCACTTTCTCGTACGCCAGAGGCGAATTATCCCCGAGAAAGGCGTCCACGTCTTCGGGCGTGGGGGGCAGTCCGGAGAGATCAAAAGAGACCCGGCGCAACAGCGTTGCCTTGTCAGCCTCAGGCGACGGTTGAAAGTTCTCCTTCTCTATGCGATCCAGGATGAACCGGTCGACGTCGTTCACGGGCCATTCCACCCGCTTCACCGTCGGCGGTTCGACACGCTCCGGTGGGATGAACGCCCAATGATTCTTCCAGACCGCACCTTCCTTGACCCAACGGATCAGCAGATCGATTTGCTCCTTGCTGAGCTTCTTGCCATCTTTCGGTGGCGGCATCAATTCCTCGGGGTCGACGCTGGTCAACCGATCCACCAAGGAGCTTTCCGAGGTTTTGCCGGGCACGATGGCGTGGTTCCCCGATTTCAATTTGCTCAACGCCGATGTTTGTTCATCAAGGCGAAGCCCCGACTTGCGCTTCTTTTCATCCGGACCATGACACGCGTAGCAATGCTCGGATAGAATCGGGCGGATATCGCGGTTGAAGTCGATCGCCGGGGCGGCGGCCGTGACTCGGGTTTCAACCACCACGGCGGTGAGGGCGGCTGCCAAGAGACCTCGACGCATGGATTTGATCAGACTTTTGGCGAAGCGTCTCATGAGAGGTTAGGCGCGTTCCGGAAGTTGCCGCAACCGCGTTCGGTTCTGCCGAATGTCACCACGAACCAAGGCCTCCACGTATCCGGGTTTGAGCCATCGTGGCAGGCAGGTTTGGGGCCGGCGCGGCTCAAGAGCTTGCGTGTAAGAAATCGGCGTTCCATCGTGAAACAAACCCATAGCGTGACGAACCGTTTGGCGCGAGGAAAAAGAGGGCGATGTCCAAGAAACCACGAAAAGGGAGATAGATCCAGGGTCTGATAACTTGCTTTTGCAGTGAATTCGCGTTCTTATTTGTGTCACCGTCATAACCATCCTGACCCAAACTTAAATGTGAAGCTTCGACCCAAGAGCCTTTCGTCGATGCGAAAACGATCCATAGCTGTCCTTGTCTGTGTCTGTTTTTTGTCGGGATGCACAACGACGGACCGATGCTCGGAAACTCAAGCTCAACCCAACGCCCTCAAAGGTTACTGGGAAGCCGTTAGAGCAAAGGATAGTAAGCAGCAGAGAAACAGCCAGCCCCGAGGGTCCATCCCTTCAGATCGCCTCGCGCCCAACCGTTGAATTGTCGA
>CANLCA010000549.1 GCA_947487925.1 Verrucomicrobiales bacterium
AATTGTCGATTTTGGTTCTCCACCGAATTTGTTCAACGTCGCGGAACCCGGGGCGGAGTGGGCTTTCACATTTGTGGATACCGTCCCGCCGGTGATGAAGCTGGTGAATCCGGCGCCTGGCACGACGGTGCGCGCCCTGAGCCAAACAGAACTGGTTTTCTCGGAATCAGTTTCCGGAGTGGATGCCGGAGATCTATTAATCAACGGATCAGCCGCCACGAGTGTCTCGGGATCCGGGCCAGGCCCATACATTTTCAAATTCGAAGAGCCCGCTCTAGGCGCTGTGACGGTGGTGTGGACCGGCGCGCACGGCATTCGCGACGAATCCTCCCCGCCAAATGCCTTCGCCGGAGGTGCGTGGAACTATACCGTTGATCCGAACTTCGCGACCGCTCCCGTGCGGCTGAACGAGATTCTGGCATCGTATTCAGGGAATCTGGGTCTGGCGGACGAAGACGGGGAGTTCCAAGATTGGATCGAGCTTTTTAACCACAGCGCAAGCCCGGTGAACCTGCAAGGATGGTCGCTCACAGATGAAGCGGACGAGCCTGGAAAATGGATCTTCCCCTCTATTGTGCTGGGACCACTCCAATTCCTCATCGTGTTCGCCTCGGGAAAAGATCGCAGACCCACCGGGGTCGGAGCGAAGGTTCACAAGAACTTCAAACTCGGCATGGAAGGCGAGCTTTTGGCCTTGTTCAATGGAGAATCGCCGCGTGCACTGGTTTCCGCTTTTGCTCCGCGCTACCCGGAACAGCGAAGCGATCACTCTTACGGATACGACTCGGACGGAGCCCTTCGCTACTTCGCGACGCCGACGCCTGGGGCATCGAACGGTGCCAGCACGATCGGCGGCGTGGTTCCTGCCCTTCGGGTGGATCGCGCGCGCGGCGTTTATCGCGCGCCAGTAGCCGTTCAGATGGAGACCAGTATTCCCGGCGCCGTCACCCGGTACACGACCGATGGCCGCGAGCCCGGGAGCACGAGCGGGATGCCTTCATGAAAGACAGCCAGCGCGGCCAGCCTTGACCGGTATTTACAAGGATGAAGGCCAGTTCGGATTTGAGATCTTCGGTGACGTCGGGCCGGCCTACATCGTTGAAGTTTCGAGCGATCTCACCTCCAGGCGCTCGGCGCAAGTGATCCTCTCGCCGACTCTTCCATTTTCTTGCTGGATTCCCGCTCCGACGGGGTCATCAACTCCCCGGCAATTCTTCCGCGTGCGGCTTGGCCCGTGAGCTTCGCGGGAGGCCCGCTGGCCGCTCTTCGCGCCGCCTTCTCCCTCGCTGCGACCCCTGGAAGCCCTCCTCCGCGAGTGCAATTCACCGCCAAAGAATCGCAAACGGCCGGGAGCGCGCCATTGTGGTTTCAGTCATGCTTCTACCCATGAATAGAAACTTTCGGATGCGGAGTTTGGCCGGGGCGGGATCAGGATTTACGCTCATCGAACTCTTGGTGGTCATCGCCATCATCGCGATTCTGGCGGGAATGCTGCTGCCCGCGCTGGCGCGCACCAAGGTCAAGGCGAAGTCCGTGACCAGCCTCAGCAATCTGCGCCAGCTAGGGATTGGATTGACTCTTTATGTCGACGATTACGCCGAGCGCTTTCCGGGTCATTCCTTGCCCGCCGTGGCGGGACAACCCCGTGTGCGTTGGGCTGATCTCCTCTTTCCGTACATGCAAAACGTCGACGTGTACCTGAGCCCTCAATTGCGGCCCGAGGAGAAAATCAACATGAACAAGCCATTCGCGCACACGGCTCCCGGAGGCGTCGAGGTTCCTGGAACGACCCGATACTACGGAGGGTATGGGTACAATTATCAATATCTCGGCAACACGCGAGTCCCGGGCAGTGCTGCGCCGTTCCATGCATTGGAGAGTTCCATTGCCGCGCCGTCCTCCACCGTGGCATTGGGAGACACCAAAGGCGCTCGCAAAGGAGCTGCCAACCTTCCCTACGGAGCGGATGGTTCGGGCGTCTATGTGATCGACCCGCCGCTTGGCTCGCGATTGCTCGGCTCAGGAGGCAGCCGCAAGAGCAGCTCCGAACCCGGCTCTGGCAACGCCTATTACGAGGGTGGCGACGACGGATCCGACGCGCATCGATCAACTCCTTCCGAGCGCAACGGCGGCAAAGTGAACGTTTTGATGGTGGACGGGCACGCCCGCTCCATGACTCAAGCCGAACTGGACGGCGAAAGGATGGGTTCCGGCGGAGTAAACAATGCCTGGTGGAACGGCCGGTTCGATCCCAGCTTTCTCTGAGCCAGGCTGTCCCCAGAAGCGCTATTTCCCGGTCGGCTACTGCTTCTTGTCAGGATACGGCGGAGCGGCAGGCACTTTGACGGGGTTTGCCGCGAGCGCTTTCTTGATCTCCTCGATGCCGCGAAGGAGTTGATCGTCCTCGCCGGCAAACTCGCGGGCGGGATCGTTGTCGACCTCGATATCTGGCGAAACGCCGGTCCCTTCCATGATCCATTCCTTGGCTTCGAGGTCGAATCGGCTGAACTCTGGGCGGTTCAGAAAGCCGCCATCGAGCAACGGCAGCGAGCCGCGAATGCCCACAACGCCACCCCAAGATCTTTGACCGATGATAGGGCCGAGTTTGTGCTTCCGGAAACGGTAGCCAACGATGTCTCCGTCACTCGCGCTGTGCTGGTCCAGCAAGAGCACTTTGGGCCCAAGCACGGTGCCTGAGGGATCAAGATTCACGGCGCCATTGCGGGCGATTGTCCACATGGCCGGCTCGCGCCGCAAACGCTCGATGATCATTGGAGAGACATTCCCGCCCCCATTGCCCCGGGCATCCACGATCAAAGCTTCTTTATGGAGCTGCGGGTAATAAAACTTGGCGAACTCGTTCAGGCCAGGAACTCCCATGTCGGGAATATGAACATACCCAACCTTGCCGTCCGTGGCTTTCTCGACAGCTTCTATGTTTCCGAGAACCCAGTTGAGGTAGTAAAGCGGGTGCTCATTGTCGGTCGGGACCACAGTTTCCTCACGAGCGCCCTCCTCTTTCGCTTCGGCGTTGATTCGCAAGATCGGAAGAGCACA
>CANLCA010000550.1 GCA_947487925.1 Verrucomicrobiales bacterium
GGAAGAATTTTGTGACCGCGGGCTTGATGAGCTGTTTCTGGTTGGCGGTCATCGTCGTGAGCCTTTGACCTTGGCGCACGGAGTCCGGCAGCTCCTTGCCTGCCCACGCCACGAGCCCGGGCTTGTGATCGAAAAGCTCTATCTGCGAAGGGCCTCCGGATTGCGTCAGAAAAATGACGCGCTTTGCCTTCGGTGCAAAATGTGGAATGCCCGGCTGACCGATGGGCTCGACCGATGCAGAGTTCGCGGCCAGGGTGCGACCGATCAAGGAAGAAAGGGCCATGGCGCCAATGGAAATGCCGGTGCAGCGGCCAAGAAAATAACGGCGCGTCAGCTCGTCCGAGCGCCGGGACTCCGTGCTGTCGTTCTGGGATTGGTGTTCTCGGATGGAGGCGCTCGGGTTACTCATGGCTCAAGGCTTCATCAAGATTCAGCAAAAGGTTTGCAACCACAGTGTGGGCGGCAAGTTCGGCCAAGTTGAGACGCGGATCAGGCGGCGCCTGGCCTAGCCGCAGAAAGTTTGCCGCATCCTCCTGGTGGCCACGATAGTAGCCGAGGGCGCGGTTCAATTCGCGCCGTAATACCGCCGTCTCGCGCCCGACGGGTGAACGTGAGAGAACGCGGCGAAAGAGCCGACGCAACCGTTCCGCATCGCTGCCGCCCGAGCGAACCACCTCGGAGGCTAGAGCACGCGCGGCTTCCCGGCAGGATTCATCGTTGAGCAAGGTGAGCGCTTGCAGGGGCGTGTTCGTGCGCGGCGTGCGAACTTCACACACACGGCGCTGGGATGAATCGAAGAGGAATGTGGGAGCGATGGATCGCCGCCAGAAGGCGTAGAGCGTGCGGCGATATTGAGCCGCTCCTTCGCTAGGTTCGTAGTGGAAACGCCCCATGAAGTTTTCCTCCCACACCCCATCGGGTTGATACGGCTTCACGGAAGGTCCTCCAAGAGCAGGATTGAGCAAGCCAGATGTCCGCAACGCTGAATCGCGCAGCATCCAGCTGGGCAGCCGAAAGCGCGCTCCACGGGACAAAAGACGGTTTTGAGGATCGCGGGCAACAAGCGCCGCGGTCGACGCTGAGTCCTGCTTGTACGTGTCGCTCGTGACCAGGAGCCTCAACATGTGCTTCACATTCCAGCCACTTTCCATGAACTCCACGGCAAGCCAGTCGAGCAACTCCGGATGCGTGGGCCGCTCTCCTTGCAGGCCAAAGTCCTCCGGCGTGCGGACGATCCCGGCTCCGAACAACAACTGCCACAAATGATTCACCATCACTCGGGCGGCGAGCGGGTTTTCTCGAGAAACGAGCCACCCCGCGAGTCCAATCCGTGAGCGTTTCTCGTTCTGTGGCCAGGGTGCAATGGCCGCGGGCACACCTCGCTCCACACGATCGCCATGCTTGTCCCAGGCGCCACGGACAAGAACGAACGTTTCGCGTGGCTTTTCGCGTTCGGCCAGCACCATGACGTCCAGCTTGCCAGAGGCCGTTTTCACCTCCGCAAGCTGCTTCTCCGCGCGGTCGAGCGCCGACTTCGGTTCGCGATAAGGCGCATAGTCGTCGAGAAATTGCCCGAACAACCGCCCTCTCAGTTTCGAATCAACTCCCGCAACGTGTCGATGGCCGGACAACGCCAAGTCCTCCAACGGAGCGGCCGTCAAGCTCCGGACGGTTTCTCCCGGTTGATCGGTCGCGGAAAGACGGAAGCGGCCAATGTTCGAATCGCCCAACGTCGAACGTTGGCGTAATTCCACAACCAGTTCTTCATCAGTCCCGGGCACGTAGGGCTCGGACAGCGCGAAGACCGCCGTATGCGGGACGTTGCTGGGTGCGCCTTTTGTAGTCCATCCGTTGCGAGGGTCGTCGTCCAGCGTATCCTTCACATCCCCGTAGTTGTTGTTCGTCTTCTTATCAGCTGAAAAATCCGCGGCGGCGGAGCTCACGGCGAGCTCGCGCACCTGAGAACTACCTCGCCGCCGAACCTGCACTTTGACATTCGTCAGGATGAACTCGCCAGACTTCCCGCGCGACAATCCAGCCCCGGTATGCGTGGGATGGGGCAGCACTTCGAGTCTCAAACCCGTGACGCGGGCCAGCCGTGCCGGGGCGATGAACCGATAATCGTCCTGAATCGGATTGCCCCCTCTTGCCTGGACAATCCCGTCAGACTCCACCGCGAGCTGCGTGCCTTCCGAGGACTCCGCCCTACCCGCAAGCCAATGCCATGTCTGGAACCCGCCCTCGACTTCCTTCAGTCGCGCCGCAAGCCATTCAGAAAAAGGCCGCTCTGCCTCCGAGCGGGCTTGGGCCTCGATTTGTCTGCGTTGCTCCACGAGCTTTTGCGACTCCTCGACGGCACGGGCCACGAATGGCGATTGATAGCCCAAGTAGGGTTTCGCATTGCTGCCCGCCTTCCCGTCTTCATCGATGCTGTTGAAAAACGCTGCCAGGCTGTAGTAATCGGCCTGTGAAACGGGGTCAAATTTGTGCGAGTGGCACTGCGCGCAGCCGAGCGTCAGACCCATCCAAACAGCGCCCACCGTGTTCACGCGGTCGATGACGTAATCCACGCGCGACTCCTCGGGGTCGCGCCCACCTTCGCCGTTTGTCATGTGATTGCGATGGAAACATGTTGCGATCCTTTGTTCTGGCGTGGCCCCCGGCAGCAGATCCCCAGCGAATTGCTCCAGGGTGAACTGGTCGAAGGGCTGGTTCCGGTTGAAAGCTCCAACCACCCAATCGCGCCATGGCCAGTTCGAGCGCGTGTCGTCGGCTTGATAACCATCCGTGTCCGCGTACCGCGCCAGGTCGAGCCACCACATTGCCATGCGCTCACCGTAATGCTCCGAGTCCAGAAGCCTTGCGATGAGCCTTTCGTAGGCCCCTGGCGAACGGTCATTCACAAATGCGGCAACTTCTTCCGGAGTAGGCGGCAGTCCGGTGAGGTCGAAAGAGGCGCGGCGGATAAGAGTGTGCTTCGGAGCTCCCGGGGACGGTCTCAATCGCTCCGAGACAAGCTTCCTCCGTACAAACGCGTCCACTGGATGCGAGGCATCC
>CANLCA010000551.1 GCA_947487925.1 Verrucomicrobiales bacterium
CGCTTAGGAGCGTAGCCTTGGGCCTTTTCCAACTCGGCGATGTGCTCGCCGCCACGCTGCTCATCGATGTCGCACACGTACTTGAATTCGACATTCGGAAGCTTCGACATGCCCGTGGTGTGACTATGAGCGCGTCCTCCTGCGCCGATCAAACCCAGGATGACCTTCTCGTTGGCGGACTTTGCCCGAGCTGTCGGGAAAGCGCCAAACATCGTTGTTCCCGCAGCCACGGCCGCGGAGCCTTTAATCGAGTTCGAGATGAATTTCCGCCGGTTAATCGAGTTCATTAGTGTTGTTCCTATCTGTTGATTTTCGGATGACACCAGCGGCCCGTCATTCCACGTAAACGAATTCGTTCAAGCTCATCAGAGTCTGGCAAAAGTCAGCCAGGGCCAATTCAAGCCCTTCAGCTTTCCCAAGGGTCTCCATCCGGCTGTGAAGAAAGCTGAGCGTGTCCGCGAGTTCCTCATCCGAAGGCGACCGCCCTAACGCGATCAAATAGCCTGACTGAACTGCTCCGTCCAGTGATGCGGTCGCTTTCGGAACCAGCCTCCGCGCAAACTCCCGCGCCCAACTCCGCACATGAGAGTTGTTCATCAACAGCAAAGCCTGCGGCGCAACCGTGGTCGTGGATCTGCTGCCAACGCTTTGAAGCGACTCCGGGGCGTCGAAGAGCATCATGATGGGAACGAGCTTGCTGCGTTTGACAGTGAAATAAATGCTGCGCCGACGTTGCCCTTCATCGAGCGTGCCAGGGCCGAACATTCTTGGGTCGAGGGCTCCGCTCACCGCGAGCATTCCGTCACGGATCGCCTCGCCTTCGACCCGCCGCGGAGACTGTCGCCAGAGGAGCGCATTTCCTGGATCCACAGTGGCGCAGTCACGATCGAACTCAGCGCTCTGCGTGTAAACAGCGCTCATCATGATCTGTTTGTGCAGCGACTTCAGCCGCCAGTCCTGCCGGAGTAACTCCGACGCCAACCAGTCGAGCAATTCCGGATGCGTCGGTCGTTCACCTTGGGTGCCGAAATCATTCGGAGTCGTGACCAGGCCTCGCCCGAAGTGGTGTTGCCAAAGCCGATTCACAATCACGCGCGCCAACAAATGGCCGGCACCATCGTTCGCATCCGTGATCCAATTGGCGAGAGCGGCGCGGCGAAAAGAAGAATGCGAGCCAGGGGGTGGATCGTTCCGCCAGAGCTTCTCCCGGTTTGGCGCGCGCATGAGCACTTGAAGGAAACCTTGCGTCGCTTCCTCTTGCTTTTGATTGGGCTCGCCACGTTTCAGAAAGTAGGTCTTGTCGTAGAAGTCAGGCCCCTGCGTATTCAGTCGGAGGGGCGGCACTCCCTCGCTGGCAATGAGCACTTTCGTCAAGCTCGGCTTTGGCGCCTTCTTGGAGTGCTCGGTCACAGCTCGATCAAGCCGCTGCCAGTCTGGATCAACCGTGCGATACCACTTCAACAGTGTCGATTTCTGCTGCTCAGTGCGGCGTTCCTCCGGGGTTTCAAAAACGCGGCCAACCTCCACGATCAGCTCGTGCGGGCCCGAGTCCCCATCAAGCTGGATCGGCGCGGGAGCTGTGCTGATGGCAACGCGCGGACGGCCGATGCTATGGCTGCCATTGGTCTCGAACTTCAATGTAAACGTCAAAACCGCTCCACCTTCGTTCGCGATCGGTGTTTCAATTTCGAAAACAGCGGCGTGATCCTTGCCCAGTTGTGGATCGATCGCCCAACCCGATTTCTTGTCGTCATCGATGGCCGCCGAAACCGGAAGTCCCTTTTGCTCAAACGTCGCATGAGGATGGATCAATTTCACTTCGACCGGTGCCGCTTTGCCGTCGAGCAGCTCGGTGCTCAAACGAAAATCCGAAAGGGCAAAATTTCCATTGTTAGCCCGGCCCGGCCCGTTCTTCGCCAATGACGCATCGGCGAGCGCCTCGATGCGCACCGCCGTGATTCTTTGGAGCAGGGTTCGAGCGGTAAACGTATAAGTGTCAGACTTCGGATTCTTGCCACTCGCCAAATAAGAGCCGTCGCCCATAGCTGTAAATGTCGCTCCACCTTGAGATTTGAGGCTCGTCAAATCGAGGATCAACCACCTCGGTCGCGGCGGTTTCCCGTCGGTTTTCAGCCACCGTTCGAGGCGAGCCGGAAGCTCATCTTTCTCGAAACGTTCGCGTGCTTGAACGAGCGGGTGGTGCTCGCGGTCAAATTCGGCTTGCGCCTGCCGAAAACGCTCGGGGGTAAAGTCGAGATCGATTTCACTGCGAACGGTTGTAGTAAAGGTCGAGAGGAGCCGGTAGTAATCAGCCGTCGGGATTGGATCAAACTTATGATCGTGGCAGCGGGCGCAACCGATCGTCACGCCGAGCATCGAAGTTCCGATGGTTGCGGCCATGTCGTCGAGTTCGTCGTAGCGCTCTTTCTCCGCCTGGTTCGCCGTGATCTGCGTCGCGTGGACACCGGCCGCCAGAAATCCGGTCGCCGCCAGCGCCAGAGGATTGTCCGGCTCCAATTCGTCGCCGGCGATCTGCAGCTTGACGAAGCGGTCAAAGGGCATGTCCTGATTGAGCGCTTGAATGATGAAGTCGCGATAGTGGTAAGCCGTCGGCCTATCCGTGTCGTGTTCGAACCCATGGCTCTCTCCAAATCGCGCCAAGTCCAGCCAATGGCGTCCCCACCGTTCGCCGTATTGCGGGCTGGCCAGCAAGCGGTCGATCAGCTTCTCATACGACTCGAGTGTCGTGTCCTCAACAAATGCTTGGACCTCTTCCGGGGTAGGCGGCAGACCAATGAGATCAAAATAGGTCCGCCGAATGAGTTTTCGCCGTTCGGCCGGCCGACGTGGCGCAATACCTTTGGCTTCGAGTGAGGCGAGAATGAAGCAGTCGATCGCTGACCGGCACCACGCCTCATTCTTTACGGGTGGTGGCTCGGGGCGTGTGAGTTGCCGAAAGGACCAGAACTGGCGGTCCTCATCTGTGACCACTGCCTTGCTTTTCGCAACCGGCTGGGTCTGGTTCGGGAGCACTTGTTCCGCGCCCAAGACAG
>CANLCA010000552.1 GCA_947487925.1 Verrucomicrobiales bacterium
ATCGGCGAGCGCAGGAAGTCGTGTTCGAGGTTCAGGACCAAGGCATCGGCATTCCCGCCGCTGAAATTGCTAGGTTGTTCGAGCCTTTCTGTCGAGCGAGCAACGTGGGCGAGAGGCCAGGCTCTGGCCTCGGATTGGTGATCGTCAAACGATGCGTTGCAATGCACGGCGGCACCCTCTCCTTGGAAAGCGAGATCGGCCGGGGCACGCTCGCCCGTGTGAGTCTCCCGTTGACGTCGATCCACGGAATCTCCAAGACCTCTTGATGTTTTGTAGGACGCAACCATGAGCACGATTCTAGTCATCGACGACCAGCCCCAGTTGCTCAAGAACGTTTCCACAATACTTCGTTTGGAAGGTTTCACAGTGGCGACCGCAAGCAATGGCCTTGAAGGATGGGAAATTGTGTCTAAAGAGCCCGTGGACTTGGTGGTGTGCGATGTGGCCATGCCGTCGATGGACGGATTTGAATTGGTTGGCAAGATCCGGGCGCACCCGTTGATGAAATCGTTGCCCTTTGTTTTTCTCACGGCAAGAACTGACCGTGCCGATACTCGGAAGGGCATGGAACTTGGAGCCAACGATTACTTGACGAAACCGTTCACTCGGGATGAGTTGATGGGAATGATCCAGTCCTGTCTCGCCAAACGGAGGGCGGTCGACGCATCGGGTCAAGATAAGTTCAAGCCCGATTTTACTTCATCCAAACCTCTGGAGAAATTAGGCCTGACCGCGAGGGAAGCCGAAGTCTTGCTTTGGATTGCGCAAGGCAAGAGCAATGCGGACATCGCTTGCATTTTGGGCATGGCAGAGAAGACCGTGAAGAAACATCTGGGCAGTGTGTTTCAGAAAATGGGCGTCGAAGGGCGGCATGCGGCGGCGTTGAACGCTTTGACGATCCTGTCGGCAGGCCGATAGGAGATGTCGGGAAATCAGGCTTACAAAATCGCGCCAAAATTGTGATCTTGACCGAGACGCGAAGGAGGCGGGGCCCTCCCCAGGGACAGACAATGAATAGGACAGAATACTTGAACGCACGGCACTTTCGACCGCATCGTTCCAATCGAGCCTGTTGCCCAACATGCACCTTCACTCGGTCGAAATGAATGCTGCTACGGGCTTGACTTTGGGCGGCCATGGCGGCAACTTCGTCTGCAATAAGCTCCTGCTCGAATATCAACGGATTCGTCATTCCTAGAGCATCAAGAGATAATTTTCTGTCAGTTCCAAACCACCATGAGCACGTCCCTTTCTCTCAACACGAAGCGCGCTTTCACATTGATTGAACTGCTCGTTGTCATCGCCATCATCGCCATTTTGGCTGGGATGCTTTTGCCTTCTCTAGGCAAGGCTAAATCCAAGTCACAAGGCATCAAATGCATGAATAACGGCAAGCAGATGATGCTGGCCTGGAGGCTTTACGCCGAGGATTTTGAGGGCTTACTTGTCAAATCACTGGATGGCGGACCGGAAGCGAGCAAGCGCGCACTTCTGGTGGCCGGCAGCGCCTCCGATAATCCGACGAACACGATCGACAAAAGCCCCCTGATGGTCTACATGGGCAACAGTCGCGAAGTGTGGAAATGCCCTGCGGACCGCACCTCCAGGATCGAGGCTGGCAAAAAAGTTCCCCGCGTTCGCAGCCAGTCGATGAGCCAGGTTTTTGATTCCGGCGGCTGGCTCCCCTCGCCGCCCTACAAAACTTACGGGCGGGTGGACCATATCGAGCGCCCCACCCAGACCTGGGTCATGGTCGATGAGCACCCCGATAGCATCAACGACGCTGCTTGTGCCGTCCAGATTGTGCTGCCGGGTGCCAAAACCGGAAATATCATCGACTTCCCGGCATCCTATCATAACGGAGCCGCTGGTTTTTCCTTCGCGGATGGCCATTCCGAGCTGCATCAATGGAAAGGAAGCAAGATCAGGACCTTCGGCAAAGGGGGTAACACAGGCCTCAATGTCCCGGCGGGTGATTCTTTGAATGATGCGAAATGGTGGTCATCAGTCACGACTGTAGGCCCGAATTTTCCCTGATCGGAACAGGGCAGCCCAAGCGAATGGAATAGAGAGACGGGCATTTCCTTTCTAATCCTTTCCGAACCGTCGATCCTGGGCAGCTTGGAACGCCGCGTCTCTGGGTTCTCAAACACTCCCTGCTATCCCGAGTTCAGAATCCTCAGCCCAAAGGGAGGGTAGCGAGATGCACAACCGATAGGACTTTGCTTTTCCTCCTCAGAGAACCGACAACAACACTCCACGTCCACCGTGGCCCGTAGGGCTCCGTCACTTTGCATGGCGCTTGTGGATGCAAATCAGATTGCCCTCGGTGTCGTAGATGAACGCCATTTTGCAGACGGGCGTCGGGAATGGTTCCATCTTGAACTCCACGCCTTTCGCCTTCAACTCGGCAATGGCCGCATCGAAGTCTTCCATCTCCAGTCCGACGGAACAGCCGGTTGCGGTCGGCTTCCAATCCAGTGCGCCGGCGCCCAGGGAGAGCGTCCCGTTGGCGATGTCGTATTCGGTCCACTGCATGCCGCCCGCCTCGCCGACGATCATCGTGGGCTTGAGGCCTAGCACGCCTTCGTAAAACGCTCGTGCGCGCGCCATGTCGGTGACGGGGTAACAACTAAATGCGATCTCGGTGACTTTGAGCATAAGTTCAAACTGCCGGTTGTTTCGTTGGAAGAAAGCTTCTTCGCTTGTCAGATCCAACTGACGGGTGGGGATTTGGCTTCAGATCTCTTGCACGATAGATCTTCGAGATGGATTGGATCAAGAAAGAACGCTGTGGAACAAGGGGAAACGGAGGTTGACGCCATCCTCACCGCACCGCTTTCCCTTCGCCCCGGACGAGGGAACGAATCGGATCGGAACACATAGCCACTATAATTCAGATGTGATGACCCCATGGCCCTTATTCTAACGGCCCTAACGCCTCCCTCTCAAACCGCGTTTTCGACAGCATCGTTCCATTTCCCCCTGTTCTCCTCCTCCGTCCACTCAGAATAGAATTGATGATTCCTATGCCCAAATCCTCGCCTAAGCG
>CANLCA010000553.1 GCA_947487925.1 Verrucomicrobiales bacterium
ATCAAGGCCACGGTGATTTTGAAGAGTTTGGTCGAGCCGAATTCCATCCAGAGAATGAGCGCGGCATAGCCGAAGAAGAGGCAGGCATTGGCAGTATGGCCGCTTGGAAACCCTGGATGGTTGAGAAGCGCCATATCGTCGAAAGTAGGGCGATGTCTTCCGAAGAAGCCTTGCATTTTGGTGTTGATGTCACCGCCCAAAAAGACAGCGAGGAAGAAGCCCGGGATATGATACCAGCGCTTGGATAACGCCAGTGCAAGTGAGAATACCCAGAGGAGTTTGCGCGTTTCGCCGGTGCCGAATTCAGTCACCCAGCTGAAGAAAAGAACCTTCTGTGTTTTCTGGCTGTGGAGGTAGTTTGTGAATTCCTGATCCCAACGGGAGAGGAGGCCGTTGTAATGAATGTCCGCGGCAATCAGAAAGAACAACACAGAGCATCCGACAACCCAGCCAGCATATCGCCAGGGAATGAAGTCGGTGAAGCGTGAAGCCCCGGGCCTGGATAAAGGGTTGTCAGTCATGTTTTCCTCCAGGGGATGGTGGTGTCGATCCGCCAGGTTGTCTGTTCAGGCCAAAATCTCCTTCACCACGTTGCCGTAGACATCAGTCAATCGAAAATCCCTGCCGGCGTAGCGATAGGTGAACTTTTCGTGGTTGAAACCAAGCAGGTGCAAAACGGTTGCGTGCAGATCGTGGACGTGGACTTTGTTTTCCACGGCTTTGAACCCGAATTCGTCTGTGGCTCCGTGAACCGTTCCCTTCTTCACGCCACCCCCAGCGAGCCACATCGAGAAACCGAATGGGTTGTGATCTCGCCCCTTGGTCTCCTTGCCCGCATCATTCAGCTCTACAGTCGGCGTTCTTCCGAATTCGCCCCCAAAGATTATCAAGGTATCCTCAAACATCCCGCGCTGCTTGAGGTCTTTGATCAAGGCCGCAACAGGTTGGTCGAGGTCCTTCGCCAGTTTGGCATGCTGGCCGATGTCGCTATGGTGATCCCAGGGTTGACTAGCGCCGTGCCAAAGCTGAACAAATCGCACGCCGCGCTCCAACAATCGTCGCGCGATAAGGGTTTGCCTCGCGTGAACTCCGTTTCCATACATCTCGCGGATGGCGACGGGTTCCCGGGTGACATCAAACGCATCGGCGGCATCCATTTGCATGCGATAGGCCAGCTCGAAGGATTGGATGCGGGCCTCGAGCCGGGCGTCCTGTTGCCGGCGCTTTTGGTGTTCCAGATTCATCCGCCGCAAGAGGTCGAGCTGTTGCCGTTGAACCTGCTGTGAGGTGTAGTCGTTGCGAATGTGTTCGATCAATTTCTCCACCTGCGTGTGCTGCGAATCGATGAAGGTTCCTTGAAAAACGCCCGGCAAAAAACCGCTCTGCCAATTCTCGGCCTCTTTGATCGGGTAGCCGCCTGGACACATGGCTACAAAACCCGGCAAGTTCTGGTTCTCCGTGCCCAGCCCATAGGTGACCCATGAGCCCATGCTGGGCCGACTTTGCACAGCATCACCGCAGTTCATCAACATTAAGGAAGGCTCATGGTTCGGCAGTTCGGCCTGCATGGACCGAATGATGGCCAGATCATCTGCGCATTGGCCAATCTTGGGAAACAAGTCGCTGATCTCAATTCCGCTGCGTCCGTACTTTCTAAACTCCCATGGGGACGGCAGCGCGGCGCCGGTCTTGCGCTCCGTCTTGACGTAGTCCATCGGGAGCGATTTCCCGGCGTAGCGAGCGAGCGCGGGCTTGGGATCGAAGGTGTCGACATGCGACGGTCCTCCGTTGAGGAAGAAGTGCACCACACGTTTTGCTTTACCTGGAAGGGGAGGGTGTTTGGGTGCCAACGGTTGGATTGAATCGCCTGCATTGAGCCACTCGGTTTCGCCGATCAATCCTGCCAGCCCAATGCCCCCCATGCCCATACCGCAGCGGCGCAAAAAATCGCGCTTTGTCAGGAAGGCATCGTCGAGACGAAGTGGGTGATGGGACATAACAATTAAACCTTAGAACGGCAGTTGCCCATGGCGAATCTTCGCAAGGTCTTGGCGATAAATCCATTCCGAATCACTCACCAGATCCATAAAGGATTTGCCTCGTTCTCCGTCATGCCTTTCTCATCCAAGCCTTCGCAAATCTTCACGATGTTCAACTTCCGTTTTAAAGTTGAATAGCAAAATCAATCCACAAACACAAACTCGTTGCCCAGCAGCAACACCTGAGCGTAGCGCTCCCAAGCATTTAGCGGAGGCGGCGGAGGCGGGGAGGGTCCTCCAAATTCCCGTTTCGCGTTCCAGTCTTTCGTCAAATCGTTCCCACCTGAAGGCGTCGCCATCACGCTGATGATGGGCGCCCATGAAAAATCGTCGCTGTTCAGGTTCGCGTTAAGATCGACTATAAAATCAATCGATTCACTCTGCCGCATTTCAATCGCCTCCAGTTTCATTTCCTGATTTCGGTTCAGGAGCGTCCAGCGTCCCAGTTCGCCGCTCTGGCTCGAGACGACGAATGCGCGGATGCCATCGCCCGCCGAGTGCTTGTGGTGGATGGTGCCGCTGATGTTGACCTTTACGTCAGCCGGCGCGACCCATCGGCGGATGGCCGCGTGTTGGAGATCGTTGCCTGCG
Source organism: Verrucomicrobiales bacterium (assembly GCA_947487925.1). Taxonomy (GTDB): domain Bacteria; phylum Verrucomicrobiota; class Verrucomicrobiia; order Limisphaerales; family F1-80-MAGS106; genus F1-80-MAGS106. Next base: position 2,631 of record CANLCA010000553.1, read on the forward strand.
TGCCCCCCATCCGCCGTCAATTGCACCCATCCGAGCTTCGCATCCGGCCACTGATCTCCCCCCTGCCAGGCGACCTCATTGAAGTGTGGCAAGTTCTCGAAAGACTTCACTCGCTTTGTGACCGAGTCATATTCCCCGTAACCATAGCGCCACACCGACACGAAGGGTTTAGCCGGCGGCGGCGGCGGTTCGCGTTCCCAGCCACGGATGAAGCCCAGCGCCACATCAATCTCCCACGGGGCCACACGACGTTGGTAAACAATTTCGATCAACCGTCTAATCCTTTCCCGTGGATCTTTGTTTTGAATGACCGAAGGAAGCGCCGCCAGCGATCTCGCCTGATCCACGACGAAGGGGCTGTTCATAAAGAAGAGCGCCTGCTGCGGCACGGTGGTATCGGAGCGTTGAGGGCTGTGCATG
>CANLCA010000554.1 GCA_947487925.1 Verrucomicrobiales bacterium
GTTCCGAGTTGAGCTCAACAACAAGCACCTTGTTCTTGCGACCATCTGCGGCAAGATGCGCAAACGATGGGTGCGGTTGACGGTGGGCGATCGAGTTAAAATGGAGATGTCACCCTACGATTTGAACAAAGGGCGCATCATCTGGCGGATGTGATGGCAGTTTCTCGTGGACGGAAAATGTGGTCGATGAGGAAGTCGGCAGCTGAGATTGCGGAGACGGTGCTGATGCGGCTTCAGGAGTCATTGTGGAGGGTCTTCTGAAGATCCTTTCAGACAGCCTCCGGCAAGGCAGAAGTTTTTATGGGTTTTTCTAAATTTGGACTTTCACCTAAGTTAATCGAAGGAGTTAAGGCGATGGGCTATACCGAGCCTACGCCCATACAACTGCGCGCAATCCCCTTGATATTGGAGGGACGCGACGTCATCGGCAGCGCACAGACTGGGACGGGCAAAACTGCGGCCTTTGCGCTGCCCATACTTTCGAAGCTTGGGCCGTCCGGGAGGGACATTCGCGTTCTAATCCTAGAACCCACACGGGAGTTGGCGGCACAGGTGGAAACCGCTTTTCGCGATCTGGCCCGGTTTACCGATTTGCAGATGGGCGTGGTGTTTGGCGGTGTTGGTTATGGAAAGCAAACCGACTCATTGCGCCGTGGCATCGATGTGCTGGCCGCGACGCCGGGCAGGTTGCTGGACCACATCGGCCGAGGCAATTGCCGATTGGAAAAGGTTGAGTTCCTCGTGCTGGACGAAGCGGACCGCATGCTTGACATGGGATTTCTGCCGGATGTGCGACGCATCATCGACCGATGCCCCAAACAACGCCACACCTCTTTGTTTTCAGCCACGATTCCTCCCGACATCGCCGAACTGATCCGCTGGACGATGAAGAACCCACAGGTCATCGAGATTGGGGCCAGGCGTTCCCCCGCGGAGAATGTGAAGCACGTGATTTACCCCGTCGCCGATGATCAGAAGTCCGACCTGTTGCGGGCATTGCTGGACCAAGTGAATTACGATTCCGTGATTGTCTTTTGTCGAACCCGGCATCGGGCGGATCGAATTGGCAGCCTGCTGAAACGAAACAACCACTCCGTGGCAATCCTTCATTCGAACCGCACCCAACGCGAACGTGAGCAGGCGTTGCAGGGATTTCGCGAAGGAAGGTATGAGGTTTTGGTGGCAACGGACATCGCGGCTCGAGGGCTGGATGTGGAGGAGGTCAGCCACGTGATTAACTACGATGTGCCGCATCATCCCGAGGATTACGTCCATCGAATCGGACGGACGGGACGCGCACAATGCACCGGGGACGCTTTTACCCTGATGGTGGCTGAGGATCGACCGTTCGTGGAAGCCATAGAGCGGTTTATCGATCGGAAGATTGAACGGATTAAGCTGGAAAACTTCACCTACCAACACAGTGCAGTTTTCGAAAACAGACCTGTGCAAGGTCGAGCCCGCGGGGCATTGGGAGCCGTCGGAGGAAAGACTTTCTTTCCAAGAGGCTCCAAAAAACGCCGGTAGCACCGCGGTTTTGCCATCGAATCCATGGAACCGGGTCGGCGGATTGTGGTGGCTGGAGGTGGAGCGGCTGGTTTTTTTGCCGCGATAGCGTCGGCTGAATTATCCCCAGGCTCGACCGTCACCATCCTTGAAAAATCGGCTCAATTCCTCGGGAAAGTCAAAGTCTCCGGCGGTGGGAGGTGCAACGTCACTCACGCATGTTTTGACGTCCGTGAACTGACAGACCGGTACCCAAGGGGCGAACGGGCGCTGATCAGCCCCTTCCATCGTTTCCAATCGCGCGACACTGTGGAGTGGTTCGAAAACCGCGGAGTCAGGTTAAAAACTGAGGCCGACGGCCGCATGTTTCCATCGACGGACGCTTCACAGACAATCGTGGACTGCCTCATGCGTGCGGCGACGACCGCGGGGGTCCTCCTTTGGCCAAACCGGGAGTTGGAATCTGTTCTGCCTTGTCAGGCCGGTGGTTTCAGCTTGGTGTTGAAAGGGGGGCAGACACTGGCTTGTGATCGTCTATTGTTGGCAACGGGAGGTTGTCGTGCGGCTTCGGCCGGGGGCGTTGCCGTGTCATTGGGCCATAGTTTGGAGCCCCCGGTTCCATCCTTGTTCACATTCCATATCGAAACAGAGTGGCTTCGAGAATTAGCGGGTATCTCCATGGAAGCGGTTGAGGTGGGCGTGCCAGGCACTCCGCTGAGTGAGAAGGGTCCGCTTTTGATCACGCATTGGGGGTTGAGCGGTCCGGCGGTCTTGAGACTGTCGGCATGGGGCGCACGGCTACTGCACGCAAGAAACTATCATTTCCCAGTCTCTGTCAACTGGCTTTGCGGCATGTCCCCTGAGCGTGTTGCCGCGTCTTTTCAGGCCTGCCGAGTGAACCAAGGAGCGCGCCTGGTCGTTAACGCCCCTGTTGGCTCGATCCCAATCAGGTTATGGGAGAGGCTGGTGACAACGGCCGGTGTTAGCAAGGAAACCCGGTGGGCAGGGCTCGCAAAAACCGACCAACACCGGTTGAACACACAATTGACTCGAACAGAATTTCAGGTGACAGGAAAATCCTTGAACAAGGATGAGTTCGTGACTTGTGGAGGGGTCCGCTTGGCGGAAGTGAACTTTAAAACCATGGAGAGCAAAATCCGGCCTGGGCTCTTCTTTGCCGGCGAATTGCTGGACATCGATGGAATCACGGGTGGGTTCAACTTTCAAGCTGCCTGGACCACCGGTTGGATCGCAGGCAGAGCCATGGCCGGAACCCACTGAAGTCAGAAAGAAACCCGGGCTTCAATCTGCTGTTTGCCCTGGGTTTTTTCGATCATTTGCATCAGTTCACGGAGGATATTGAGGGCCTCATCAAGGTGGATATCGAGCTCAGGCTGCTTCTCCGAGGTCTCAGAATCCAAGTCGCCATCGGTTTCGGAAACCACCGCCTGATCGTTGCTCGCGATCGTGTCGTTATCCTTGGCGCCAAACTTGTTCAAAGGCACAAGTTGCTTATTTTTGTTCACGGTTTCGA
>CANLCA010000555.1 GCA_947487925.1 Verrucomicrobiales bacterium
AGCTTGTTTTCTTTCAGCAGCCAAGCAGATTCGTTTACCATTTCCGGGTTCGCATCGATCATCAAGCCCTTCAGATCGCGCTTTGAGGTTTCATGCGCCAGCAACGCGGCAAAAAGACCCGCGTTGCATCCCAGGTCGGCGAAGGTGCGGGTGGCCTGGCGATCGATCACTTTGCTGTAGGCGTTGCGGGTGAAAAATTCGTCCGCGAGAAAAAACGTTTCGAGATAACGGCGGCGGTATCTCACCCCGCTCCCCGGCAGGGTTTTGACGAGTGGAACGATCTTCAGAAAAAAACCGACGACCTGCCGGACACGGAGCCAGCGGATCAGGTGGTGGAAGCCCGGAATCCCATCGAGTCGCTGGGCGAAGGTCATGGGTGGTGGCATCGGTAATTCCGGACTTTGTTCATCGCGAGTGAACATACGTTTTGTCGCGGCTTTCGGTCAAGCGGACGAATCGACAATGGAAAACGGACAACGAAAAAGTGGTTCTCTGTCCACAAGGGAGGGGGCATCGAGGCAACGGGGGAGTCATTACAGAGGAGAATTGCCGGATCCTGGACTGGACGCCTCATGTTGCGCATGTTCGTCGTGTGTGAAAGGATCCGCGAACGGCGTTCGTTGAACACGCCCGTGTTTCTATGCGAAAAGCAATCTCTCTTGGGTTTGTGGTTTTTGTAGGTTGGGGTTTTAGGTGGACCCTGGCCGACGAAGTGCGATTCGACTCGCCGACTGCACCGTCAGCGCCCAGATCTTCAACCGCCATCGACGCCAATCAATTTTCAAAACCGCTCTCCCTCGTGGACGCCCTGAGCATCGCTGAACTGCGCAACGGGTCGGTGCTTCACGCACGCAAGGCTGTTGAAGTTGAAAATGGAGTCGCGCTGCAAACACGAGTGGTCGCACTGCCCAAAGTAAGAGCCACCGGCGGATACCAGATCTCCGACCGTGGCGCTCAGGAATCTTTCGTGCCCGGCTTTCCAAAACCAAACGAACAAAGTTGGAACACGGGGATTCATGTGATTCAGCCCCTCTATGAAGGAGGGCGTGTGAGAGCCTCGTTGCGTTCCTCGAGATTGATCAGGGAGTTGGCGCTCAGAAACTTTGAGACGGTTCTGGCCGATACAATCCAGGCGGTCCGGATCGCTTACGCGGACACTCTGCTGGCCCGGGAGCAAATAGGAGTACAGGAAGCATCGCTCAAGCTGCTGGGGAAGGAACTGGAGGATACCCGGCGTCGGTTTGAAGCGGGAACAACTCCACAGTTCAACGTGCTGCGAGCGGAAACCGAACTGGGCAATGCCCGGCCGCGGCTGATTCACGCCAGGAACGCGTCCCGTATTGCCCGGCAAAATCTGATGAACCTCCTGGGGCAACGCATCCCGAATGCGGTTGGGGAAGACATCCCACTGGAACTTTCAGGCAACCTCAACGTGGTGAGCGTGGAGGTGGAGCTGAGCTCATCCCTCGTCGAGGCCATGGAGAATCGCAGCGAACTGGCTGCCTCACGAATCGCACAACGCCTTCGTGGCGAGGAATTGAACTTGGCCAAGGCCGGGTCGCGGCCTCGGGTGGAGCTGTTTGGAGGCTACGGGGCAAGGAGTCCGCAATTTGACAGAAACCTTGGCGCGGCCCTGGCCGGATGGCAGACCGGAGCTCAAGTTTCTTGGGATTTATGGGATGGCGGCATGACTCGGGGAAAGATCCAAGAGGCGCAGGCAAAACGTGAGCAAGCGGACATCGCGGTGGACGACCTCATGCGTCGTGTGGAGCTGGAGGTGAGAACCGCCTACTCCAACTTTACGGAGACAAGGGAGGTGCTGACCTCGCAGCAACGCGTGACGCACACCGCCGAAGAAGCCCTGCGTTTGGTGAATTCACGAGCTGAGGCGGGTGCGGCCATTCAGCTCGACGTCCTGAGTGCTCAGACTTCCCTGACCGAGGCTCGAACCATCTTCGTTCAAGCGACGCGCGACTACTCCGTCGCCCTCACCCGGCTAGAGCGCGCCTGCGGCCGCTTGGTCACCCGCGCGATTCATTAGACCCCCGCGAGTCGGCCAATCTTTGGGAGCCATAAGGCTCAGATTCCCCCTCACCTAGCGCCAAGAAAAGCCGCGTGAACAGCGCGCGTTGCCTGTTCTCCCTTGGCAAGGTCAATCACCACGGAGATTTTGATCTCGCTGGTGGAGATCATATCGATGTTGATCGCCTCGCGGGCAAGGGTTTCAAACATCCTGGCGGCGACACCGGAGTGACTACGCATGCCGACACCGACGATGGAAAGCTTGCCGATCTTCTCGTCCGAAAGAACTTCAGCGAAGCCTATCTCCTGTTTCAGGCCGGCAATGACCTGGCTGGCCTTGAGCAGGTCCGTTTTGTCCACGGTAAAGGAGAGATCCGTGGCGGGCACACCCGAGCCGTGGCTGATGTTTTGAACAATCATGTCCACGTTGATCGAGGCGTCGGCCAGGGTTTTGAAGATCCTGGCGGCGACGCCCGGTTTGTCGGGAACACCGATGAGACTCACCTTGGCCTGGTTCTTGTCGAGGCTCACGCCTCGGATCACGACGTCTTCCATGTTGGCAGTTTCTTCTTTCACAATGGTTCCTGGGTTGTCGTTGAGACTTGAACGCACCTCGAACACGACTTTGAATTTCTTGGCGAATTCCACCGAGCGAGACTGCATGACCTTGGCGCCGGAACTCGCGAGCTCCAACATTTCATCGTAAGAAATCTCCGCCAGCTTGAGCGCATCGGGCACGAGGCGTGGATCGGCGGTGTAAACCCCGTCGACATCCGTATAAATCTGGCACAGATCCGCTTTCAACGCCGCGGCTAGGGCGATCGCGGTGAGGTCCGATCCGCCGCGTCCGAGGGTTGTGATATCACCCTGGGAAGTCTGACCCTGGAAACCCGCTACGATGACCACATTGCCCGCGTCCAGCAGAGCGTGGACCTGCTTGGGCGTGATGTTTTTAATTTTAGCCTTCGTGTGCACACCGTCGGTCACGATGCCCGCTTGAGCCCCAGTCATCGAGACA
>CANLCA010000556.1 GCA_947487925.1 Verrucomicrobiales bacterium
CCCTATGTTCTGGATGTCATCGTGCCATACACGGAGCACGTGTTGCCCTTCATCCCGGCGGGGAAAACGGTTGCGGAGATGATCTATTGAAACATTCGAGCTTCTCCGAAGGGCTCCGACCCAGATTGAGAGCATGGTAGCGATGTCGCAATGCGACGTCCCTCCCTTTCTCGACGTTGGGCTCACCGATTCCTTGCTCGGACCCACCAAGCCACAGCGCAACCGATCGCCAGGGTGCCACCCAGGATCAGAAACGAAACCCAGCGGCTGTGGTCCCAGTAGGCCTTGAATCCGAGCAATAGAAAACCGACGGCCCCGATGGACATCAGACATCGCAAGAACCCGTGAGCGCGGAAATCCGGGGGCATGAAACGATGTTCAACCCACAGGTTTGAGGCGCAAACGATGCCACACGCCAGAACCCCTGTGAAAAGATTGGCGGGGGTGAGCATAGCCACCAACCCAGGGGAACTCTGCACACCGCCGACAATCGCGAGCAGAATCGAACCGACGAGAATCATCAACCCACCCACACCACACCAACCAACGGCGAGCCATCTGAGTCGGCTCCCCTTGCCGCGGTCGGCGGTCAAACCGAGCGCCAGTGCCATTTCTTGAAGGATGGCCGGAGCAACCTCGATGGTCCCATAAAGTGTCCCAAACATGGCTAGGAATGCCCCTGAAAAGTAGAGTGGCTTCAGCCAAGGGTAGGAATTCCCGACAAACTGGGCCTGCAAGGCGAGCAGATTCGAACCCGCCGGAATCGAGTGCGCGGGGCCCAGCAGCATCGAGCCACAAGCGACAAACACTCCGCTAAAAACAAGAACGATCACAAAGCTCAAGGTGCAGTCCACCAATGGAGCTCGAAGCCACCGGCGCAAAAGAAGGCGCCTCGGATCATCCTGTTGGAGATCATGGACAGTGTCCAAACCGTCGGCGGCACCCCATTGTTTCTCGCGCAGATAGGCCCCGTAGGCCAGGTAGTCGTAGCCCGAGCCACCAACGATGCCAACGTAAGTCATGACCTCCACCCACACCGGGCGATCCGAGAATTCCTTCAGCGCGGTGATCCAAGCCGGGTAAGCAAGGGGTCGGGGGATGAGGAGGCCTGAGGCGATGTCAAGCCAGTCCGGTCTGAGAAGACAGAGGGAAACCACCACGGAGAAGAGCATGCCCATGACGATGCCCAACTGGAGTTTCTCCAAACGGGCATAACCGCCCATGGAGATCAGCCATAACACAAGAACCAACAACCCGGAGCCCCAGAGGTAGTGCGCCGCCCCATTGAACGTTTCTGAGGTGCCCGTGATTCCAGCGAGCAGCGTGCCGGTCGTCCCAGCGTGAAAGGCAACCCATATAGGAAAAGACACAATTGCCAGAAGAAGGAAGACAAAGCAGAACCAACCACGGGGTCCGGGAATAGACATCCACCGTTGGAAAGGATGTTGTCCCGTGAGCACGATTTGCCGGGCCACCCCGTAAACCAGCGCCCATTTGAGGAGCAACACCAGCCCGAAATACCAGAGGAGCCGAAGCCCAAAAATCGCCCCCCCTCGCGAGGAAAAGATCAATTCCCCTGCCCCGATTGTGAGCGAAGCGATCACGGCGCCGGGACCGAAGAGACCCAGCCAAACGACAGGGTTTCTTGAGCATAACGATTTCGGTAATTGCGTGTTCATTGGGGAACTGCACAAACCTACGTGTTTAGAATTCGCGACACAATCGACAAAGCTTGAGGCGTTGACTTCCTGTTTCAGAACGGGCCGACAACCGTGAAACGGAACCGGTGTTGTGCTTGACGGCTCGTGCGGAATCGCCGAGGGTGCGCGTCGCGCGCCCGAAAATCGGGCTTTTTGCATGAACAATTGAAAACCATGTTTCCGTCCATCATACCCGCCATCGCCGTCACGGGACTCCTCATGACCCTGTCTGTCACCGCGCAGGAGAAGCCCGATCTCAAGGATCCAAAACAGCGCGCCAGTTACGCGATCGGGACCGACATCGGCTCCAATTTCAAACGGCAGGAAATCGACGTGGATCCCAAGGCACTGGCTGCGGGCCTGGCGGATGCGATTAACGGGAAGTTGGCTTTGACCGAGGCTGAGATAAAGCAAACGTTGACCGATCTCACGACGGAATTGAGGAGCAAGGGGGATCTCAAGCAAAAAGCCGCAGGCGAGAAGAATGTGAAGGACGGCGAAGCGTTCCTTGCTGCAAACTCCAAGAAGGAGGGGGTCAAGTCCACGACCAGCGGCCTCCAGTACAAGTCCCTCAAGTCGGGCAAGGGAAAGTCACCCAAAGCAACCGACAAGGTCAAAGTTCACTATCATGGGACCTTGGTCGACGGGACCGTTTTTGATAGCTCAGTGGAGCGGAATGAGCCGGCTACATTTGGGGTGAACCAAGTGATCCCAGGTTGGACCGAAGCTCTGCAGTTGATGAAGGAAGGCGACAAATGGCAGATCGTTTTACCTTCAAAGATCGCTTATGGCGAACAAGGACCAGGTGGAAAAATCGGCCCGAACAGCACCCTGATTTTCGACGTGGAATTGCTTTCAATCGAAAAGTAAGTCAGCAGGCAAATTGAGTCTCTTCTGCGCGATCAACGCTTTTTCTCACGCAACAGGCGGTGAGCGCGCGCGACGTCACCCATGGCCCCTTGGACAGCAAAGTCCGTCGTGGCGAGGAGCATGTGCTCCCTGGCTTGGTCGGGTTTTCCGATGGCTTCGTTGTATAGCCCCAGGTAGAGGTGGGCGTAGAAAAGGGTTTCTTTGGAGCCCTTTTGGTTCGAAGCCTTGGCGGCCTGGACCACTGCATCCTCTGTTCCTTTGCCCGCAAAAAGCGCCTGCACTTCCTTCAGAGGGACGCGGGTGTCCCCGGTGATGGGGATCAACAACTTGCGCGCCGCTTCGATGCCCTCCAGTCTGGACACACACAAAAAGTGCCAGACAGCGTTTTCCACGTCCTGAGAGTTGACTGTCTGATGGAGTTCAAACTGCCTTCGTCCTTCCTCGTATTTTTCCGCGTAATAA
>CANLCA010000557.1 GCA_947487925.1 Verrucomicrobiales bacterium
ACCATGCGCCACTGACCTAAAGGTCGTGTCACTCAACTGACCTAAAGGTGGTGTCACTTCTCTTTTGGAGCTAGCTTGCGAAAGTCGCTGGATGCGAAAGAGGGAGTGGCCATCGTCAAGTTCACGCACAGCGGAGCGCAAGGGCCCGACTGGTTTCCCAACGGCTCGGCCGAGTCACATCGCAATCTCTATTCGAAGTTCATCAGTTTCATTCGCGCGGCTCAGGATGACCTGAAGCAGCAGGGCTTCGAGAGCAGCCTCGAAGGCATCTTCTGGCACACCGGCGAGAACGACACTTACTTCGGGCCGTACGCGCAGAACAACGCCAAGTGGATGAAGCAGTTGATCGACCAGACGCGAGCGGACCTCAAGCACCCCGATCTCGCCTGGTTCATCTCCGAGCAACACAAGAACGCCCCGTGGCGCAACATCGAATCGGTCAACACCGCGCTCAACGAACTGGCTCGTACCGATCCGCGCATCACGATCATCAAGACATCCGAGTTACCTCACGCGAGACTGCATTTCGGAACCAAGGGAACGCTCTTGCTGGGCGAACAGATGGCCGACTCGTACCTGAAGAAGCGGTAGGACCAACGCACCAGCGGCTAATGAGGTTCGAGCCTGAAGACGTCGTCAACAAGACTCGATTTCTTGCGCGAAGTGGGTTTTCCAAAATCAGCCGGAACGCGATAGCGTCCGGTTGAGTCGTTGACCAAAACAGGACGCTCGCCGAGATTATTCATGGCTCCACACTAACCCGACGCGCAAGCGAGGCGGTCGTGACGGTTTGGCCTCGCTTGCGCGTCGGGTTAGTGTGCGGCAGTCTGTTTCTTCCAGCGGGAGACCATGAATAATCGCGGCTAGCGCCCTGCGGCTCATAGCAGCCTGTTTCACTTCGGTAAGGAAGTTACTGGCGCGCCAGGTCGGTGGTGGTGATCGGTTGGCCGCAGATTGGGCATGATGATCGCCCGAGCGAAACGCCGCGCGCTATCGGGCACGACTCGTCGGAATAGTTCCGAATCGCGCACATGCAGGTGCCAATCATCCGGTTTCGTGAGCGTCAAACATTCGGTCGGCGGCATGGCGCGGTTGTTCTCGATCGTGGAATGCAGGACTTCGGAAAGCACAGCTCAAGCCTGTGAGCCAGTGGTTTCCAACGGCTTCACCGCCCGTTGATGCTCATCGCTGACTGTGGTCGCGGCGACTTGACCGTTCTTTCCAATGTGATTGCCAGGAAGCCGAAACTTGGCGGTGAGGCTCTCCCAGTCGATGACCAGACTGCCGCCGGTGGCTTCGTATTGCTTCTCCCAATTCATGAGCAGATCCAAGCAAGCGTGATCGATGTAGCTCAGCTCGTCAAAATGCACATGCAGTTCCGTGCTGGGCGGAACGTGTTCCAGCACGGAGGCCAGTTTGGGCAATCCCATGAAGGTCGCAGCACCTTCCAAGTGCAGCACGCTCCGAGTGCGTTGCGGGTCATTCTCCAGCCTGACAATGAAGTGGGAGAACGTGTAAAGCAGCTTGCTCAGGGCCAGTCCAATCCCCACGACGATGCCGGTCAGGAGATCGACCACGACGACTGTGACCAAAGTTGCCCAATAGATCGCGACTTCTCCTTGGCCATACACCATCAGCTTGCGCACGGCTGCCGGGTTCATCAGTTTGTATCCCGTAAAGACCAGCACCGCCGCGAGGCTGGCAATGGGAATCAACCGCAGTGCCTGCGGCAACAGCACGGCGAACACCAGCAGCCAAGCGCCGTGCATGATCGTCGAGGTCCGTGTCCGGCCACCGGCCAGGACGTTCGCGGAACTCCGCACAATGACGCCGGTCATCGGCAGCGCCCCGACCAATCCGCAGAGCAGATTGCCGGTCCCTTGGGCCATCAGTTCGCGATCATACTTGGTTCGCGGCGCGTGCTGCTGCATCGAGTCCACGGCCGTGGCGGTGAGCAGCGACTCCGCGCTGGCGACGAACGCCAGTGCCAAGCCTGCGAGCAATATCGGACCCACGTTTTCGATCAAGCTGGGGCCGGCAAAGGCGCTGCCGAGATCGCCGAGCGTCGGCAATTGCATCGCATCCAGCAGGTTGTTCGGGACGGAGATGAAATTCGCGTCCGCTTGAAAGATCGCGGCAGCGGCTGTGGCGACGACCACTCCAAACAGCGGCGCGGGAAGGAATTTTAGTTTCTTGGGAACGAACGCCGTCCAGAGAATGATGGCGAGGATAGTGATCACTCCCAGGATCGCCGCCGGACGATGTTCCGTCTCGGACAGTCCTTTCCACACGGCCTGCGGCAGAGTCGCCAGATTCATGATTCCGCCGAACTCTTTGCCCGTGCCCGGCGGCTTGTCATCCACCATCACATGAAACTGCGCGGCAAGAATCAGGATGCCGATGCCGGCCAACATGCCTTGAATCACGGCCGGCGAGACTGCTCGAAACCATTGCCCCGCGCGCAGCAGGCCGGCGAGAAATTGAATGCCGCCGGCGATCATCACGATCAGGCCGAGCCGTTCAAACCCATGTTCCTGAATCAACTGGCCCACGATGACGGCGAGGCCCGCGGCCGGTCCGCTGACTTGCAGGGGACTGCCGGCCAGGAATCCGACCACGAGGCCCCCGACAATTCCCGTGATGATTCCCACCGCGGCCGCCTTCTCCGTCGGCACGCCCGACGCAATGGCGACACCCATGCACAGCGGCAACGCCACCAGAAAAACTACGATCGACGCCAAGCCGTCTTGTTTCAGGTTCGCCGACAAATCCTGTTTGTTCGAGGACCGGTTGCTCGTCTCCATGATTGTGCCCCTTCCGGTATCTCGAATTCAGAAACACGCTGTTCCGACCGCCCTGGAGTGCTGCGGCTCGACGCAGCCCTCCCTTCAGTTGGAATGAGGACGTTGATCGCCAAGAAAGCGGCAGTCACTCAGCCGGCTATCGTGACGATGGTTATTGGTTATTGGGACATTGAATGTCGTTATTTCAAGCGAATGGAGGGGGGTGTCGAGCCACCGC
>CANLCA010000558.1 GCA_947487925.1 Verrucomicrobiales bacterium
GCTAACTCGATTCTCGTGAAAGTGAACCAGATCGGATCGTTGACCGAGACCTTGGATGCCGTGGAGCTGGCGCAAAACAATCGCTACACGGCGGTGATCAGCCATCGTTCTGGAGAAACGGAGGATGCCACCATCGCTGACATCGCGGTCGCCACCAACGCGGGGCAAATCAAGACCGGATCACTGAGCCGCACCGACCGGGTTGCGAAATACAATCAGCTGCTTCGGATCGAACAATTGCTCGGCGCTAGCGCGGTGTATGGTGGGAAGTTCTGATGCCGCCGTCGGTTGGTCGGAGCTTGGGGACGCTGTCTGAGCTGGGAGCCAGAGAGACCAAGCGTCCGGCCAGATGATCGCGATTCAGTTTCCAACGCGTAGCGCCGAAACCTTCTTCGTTCACCGGTGATGGTGGTCTCTGACGGGCTTCAACGACTTTCGTCGCGTAGTCCCAAGGCGATCAGATCCTTGTTGTCACGGAGGTAGAGAACTCCGCCCAAATAGGCGGGGTGGGACCAGTTCTTCCCACAAATCTGAAGCCGACCCAACTCGCGATAGGCTCCTGCTTCGGCGGCGATCAATACCAGCTGCCCTTGTTCAGTCAATGCGAGCAGGCTTTTGCCAACCGCGATTGTGGAAGTATAACCGGTGAGGGGTTTCTCGCTGAATCCCGGCTGCGACCACAGGACACGGCCATCGTGGGCATCAACACAGATAAAGTTCTTGTCGGGTCCCTGGCCATAAAGATGACCGTCTTTCAGGACCAAGCTGGCAAGGCTGATTTTGAGCTCATGATTGGCCCATGCTTCTTTCACGGCTAGCTTTCGAGGCTCGCCGCCCGTCATGACTTCTAGACAGATCAAGCCCAGGGAATGGGAGGATACTATTATCCGGTTTCCTTGGATGATGGGGGTCACTGCGTGGCGTTTCGCGGCGGTCTTGAGCGGCACGCGCCAGAGCAATTCCCCGTCCGCGAGGCGCAGACCTAGGAGGCTGTCTGCGGTGAAGGCGATCACCTGCGGTGTGTTGACGAGAGTCGCAGTGATTAACGTGGAGTAGGCTGCCTCATCGCTCTGCGATTTCCACAACACCTTCCCGTTCTTCTTGTCGAAGGCAACCAGACTCGCCCCGCTGGTGTTGCCGACCGCGACCACGATCTTCTCACCATCGATCACCGGCGAACCACTGTGCCCTCGCCGACGCGCCGCGGCCTCGGGGACTTCCACTTTTCCCACAAACGGGACGGCGTAATCCTTTTCAAAACTGAAACGCCACTGGGTGGCGCCGTCCTTGAGGCTCAGGCACTGAAACTCGCCTTTGCAGCTTTGCACATAAAGCCTGTCGCCATCCAGCACCGGCGTGCATCGGGGGCCGAGGCCCCATTCGTCAGCAAACGACTCGGCATAGGCCCGGCGCCAGATCTCCTTCCCCGTGCTGGCATCGACCAGATGGGCGGTCTCCTGGCCTTCGTTCTCATCCACATAAACCAGCTGGTCGGCCGAGAGGATCGGGGACGCAAAGCCCCCTCCCACCTTGAGTTTCCACGCCGGCTTGAGGTCTGCCGGAAGCGATTTAATCTCCCTCTCAGAAGCCGCCGCATGACCGTCGCGGAGCGGTCCCCGGTAGTGGGGCCAAGCCGCTGCGTGGATCCATGCGTGCCCCTGCGCGGCGACGCAGCAGACCAGGACCTCACGCGTGAATCTCGAAGTCATCCAGGTGACCAACCACACAAGAATACGGTGGATTTCTTTCATAATTGGGATCTGCGGTTTACTCTCGTCCCCCGTTCGGGGTCGTCAAGAAAGAACCGGTTTGACCAATTGCCGAGTGATGCCCTGTTTTCGGGCCATGGCGGCGAACCATCCATCCATCGCGAGTAGTTGATCGAATCGCCCTTGCTCAACAAGCAAGCCCTGGTTCAACACAACAATCACGTCCGAGCTCGCCAGTGTCGAAAGCCGGTGTGCCACGGTGATCACGGTTCGATTCTCGGAAAGGCGGTCAATTGCCGACTGGACTTCCGCCTCCGACTGGGAATCCAGCGAGGCTGTGGCCTCGTCAAGCACCAGGATGGGCGCATTGCGAACGAACGCGCGCGCGATTGCCAACCGCTGCCGTTGCCCCCCGGAGAGAGTGACTCCTCGTTCGCCTATCCTCGTCTCATAACCGAATGGCAATTGCATCACAAAGTCATGCGCATGCGCCGCCCGCGCCGCTGCTTCGATCGCCGCCCTTGTGGCCCCGGCTTTTCCACAGGAAATGTTCTCCGCCACCGTCAGATCGAACAGCACGATCTCTTGGCTCACCAAGGCCATCAGCCCGCGGAGATCCCCCAGCGCCACATCGCGCAGATCTCTTCCATCCACCAAAATCGCGCCCCCCGTGGGATCATAAAACCGGAACAACAAGTTCACTAACGTGCTCTTGCCCGACCCGCTTTCCCCGGCGATTCCGACGCGAGCTCCCCGCGGAATCGTCAGATCAATCCCATGGAGAACCTCTTGACCCGAATAGGCAAATCGCAGGGATTGGAGCCGGATTTCCTTCTGGAATGTTTCTAAGCGCACCGATCCAGCCTTTTCCTCCACCGTGGGACGTTCCGAAAGTATTTTCATCAGGCGCCCCACGCCCGCGCTGGTCTGCTCGAACAGCACATGCAACCCCGCCAATTTTTTGACCGGCGTGTAGAAAAATACGAGCCCTGTCAGAAAGGCGACCATTTCCGCGACGGCTCTTCCTTTTGCGGCGATATAAACAATCAACAAACCGAACCCCACCATCGACACAGTTTCGATGATGGGATTGATGAGCTCTTTGGCGCGAATCCCTTTCATTCCGTGGTGCACGAGTTCCGAGGACAGTTTTTGGAACCGCTTCACCTGTGTTTCCTCGAGGCCAAAGGCCTTCACCACCCGGATTCCGGAAAGCATTTCCACCAGCAGGCTGGACTGGGTGATGCCCACATGGAGGCCTGCCTTGCTGGCCCGCCGGACTTTCTTCCCAAGAATAATGACGGGCAC
>CANLCA010000559.1 GCA_947487925.1 Verrucomicrobiales bacterium
AGGTTTGTGGCGGTTTCTCCGATCTGAAAACTATGACGGCATAGATCCCCAACTATCGTCAGCTCGATCCCGAGGAGATCGTGGAAACAGTCCGCACGCTGCAGGACCGGATCGAATCGCGATTCCCGGAGTCGGGGCTGGGAATGCTTGTGAAGGAATTGCTGGTGGTCTCGAGGGAAAACGTGGCTCGCACCCACTGGATTCAGAAACCAAACCTGGCGTTGCGTTGCCTCGCTGCGGGGTTGAGCCTGGCTATCATCGCGTTGCTGGCGGGGATGCTGCTTCAAATTCGCCAATTCAAGGTTGATGACTACACCAACTTCATTCAATCACTCGAGGCGAGCATCAGTTCGGTCGTGTTTATCGGTGCGGCACTCCTGTTCATTCTGAGCTGGGAAAACCGGATCAAACGCGGCCGCGCCTTGAAAGCGATCCACGAGCTCCGTGCGATGGCGCACATCATCGACATGCACCAGCTCACGAAGCAGCCCGAGAGCTGCTTTGCTCAACCGCAACCGGCCCGCCAGCGCATGCTGACACCTTTTGAGCTCAACCGTTATCTGGACTATTGCAGCGAAGCCTTGGCATTGATTAGCAAAATCGCGGCCTTGTATGTCCAGGGATTTCAAGACACGGTCTTGCTCGACGCGGTGGATGATGTGGAGGATCTGACCGCTGGTTTGTCGCGGAAGATTTGGCAGAAGATCACCATCCTTGAGAATTTGGGCCGAACGCTTCCTGCCGTGCAACATCCTGCGGGAGACTGGAAGGCGCCGTCTTCGGCCCCAAGCGCCGCAGGCCTCTCACCTGGGCGGTAGGGGAGGCTCCGGGGTTTTTTGGAAGGAAAGAAAGGCGCACAATGGGAGTTGCCCGGAAGCGTTCGACTGGGCTTAATCCGCTTGCATGACTTTCGGTTTATTTTCTTTGCGCTCATCCTTCTTTCTGGGGGTTCTCGTGTCGATCGGATTTCGATGGGCGCCTTTCACGGCCATGCTGGGGGCAGTGGAGTTTCCATTGCGGGTCAGCGAAAGTGGGCGTTACCTCGAAGATCAGAAGAAGGATCCTTTCCTTTGGGTGGGGGATTCTCCCTGGGGATTGTTCCTGCAGAACGACGCCACTCTCAAGCGCTATTTCGACGATCGATCCCGTCAAGGTTTTACAGTCTTGCAGACGCAGATGCTTCCCGAATCGGGGACCGGCAAGTTCACGAACGGACTCGAGCCTTTCGGAATCCCAGGGAATTTTGCCACTCCCAACGATCGGTTTTTTGATCGAGTGGCTGGCATCATCCGCTACGCGGGCAACTTAGGAATGTTGGTGGTGGTGAACCCAGTCTGGCTGGGCTGTTGTGACGGGGGATGGCGCGAGGTGGTCAAAGCCAACGGGGCCGGTAAGAACCTCGAGTTTGGCAGGTATCTTGGCCGCAAATTCAGGCGCCTGGAAAACATTCTTTGGCTGCACGGGGGAGACACCGATCCGCGGCCTTGGATGGACGAGGTGCGATCTATTGCCGAAGGGATCCGCGAAACCGCGCCGACCCATCGGCTGCATGCAGTGCATTGTGGGTCAACGATCCCGAGCCGGGAACTGCTGACCAAGGAACGGTGGTTGACCGTGAATTTAACGGTTGCGTCTTCGCCCGCCGATCCTGGAGTGGAAGGGAAGAGTTTGCCTGTTCTCCTCAATCTGAAACTCGACTATGAAGTTCGACCGACATTGCCCTTCGTTTCTCTGAGCCCCGGATATGGCCAGGGCCCCACACCGACCGATCAGGCCCTGCGTCGGGATGCTTGGCAGGGGATTTTGAGCGGAGCCGCCGGCCACACCCTGGGAAACCCGGCCATGCTTCGGTTCTCTGAAGGATGGGAAACGGCGCTGAGTTCACCCGCTTCCCGCGCCATGTCGCATTTGGGCAATCTGCTGGGGTCCGTACGCTGGCAGCGGCTGGTTCCCGATTTCGACCACTCATGGATGGTTGCCGGGCATGGCGAGATCCGGGACCCGACAAGGTACAATGGCAGCGATCACGCGTCTGTGGCGGCTGACCCGGATGGAGTGATGGTGATCGCCTACATCCCTTCGCCTCGTCGGATTTCGATGGATCTTTCTAAGTTCAGGCTCCCTGTTTTGGCAAGGTGGTTTGATCCATCCAATGGAGTTCTGAGCGACGTCTCTAAAGAGAAGCCAGAATTGCCCAGCACCGGGAGACAAGAGTTTCTTCCCCCTGGCAAAAACAGTGCCGGAGACGGGGATTGGGTGTTGGTGCTCGACGGGCGCCCTGTTCGTCGGCCGCTGTCCCGGTAAGGAGCTAGAAATAGGCTCAAGAGGCAAACGTGCTTGGGCTTGCGCCCAGGGACTTCGTTTCTCATTCGTTATCCCGCATTCGCGAGATGAACAAGCGCCTTTTTGGTGTCCAGCCCCTGCCAAAATCCCAGCGCCATCTTGCCACCTTACTTGATTTTCAGCTCCTAAGCGATCTTCGGTGGCGCCCCGCTCTGGCGAGGTGGGTGGCGAAGCGCCCACTGGCCGGGCATGACTATTTTGGATATTCGATTTCGGCGGAGGGCTTGTCCCCTGGGGTGCCTTTGAGATATTGGTCAAACCATTGGAGCATGCGCAGGTTATAGTCGAGTTTTGCGGCAGCTTTTTTGTTGCCATGCCCTTCCCCTGGATAGAGGACGAGTCTGACTGGGGTTTTGGCACGCATTTTGAGGTGTCGGAACAACTCCCGTGACTGGCCCGGGTTCACGCGTGGGTCATCCTTGCCGTGCAGAATGAGCAGAGGCGTTCGCGCATTCTCCGTGAAACGAATCGGACTCCTGTCCAGGAGGAAATTCCAGTCGTCCCAGGGGCGTTTCAGGGAATGGACAAGAAACTCCTCATTAGGGATGTCCGTGGTGCCGACTTTGGAAATTTTGTCACTAATGCCGACGAACATCACGCCCGCAGCAAACCGTTCGGAGTAACGAGTGGCGCACCAAGCCGTGGCGTAGCCGCCGTAGGACCCGCCCG
>CANLCA010000560.1 GCA_947487925.1 Verrucomicrobiales bacterium
CGAGCTTGAACGTAAATCCCGGCGTGACCTGGCCGCCGGGCGCGCTGAACACGGGTGGTTGCGCGAGCTGCCGGTCGATATAGTCAATGCGGTTGGAAAGCCAGAGCTTCATCCGATCTACCTCGGATTGAAACGATCCACCGCGAAGGACGATGCGCCAACGGGCCCGTTCGCGGGGTTGGGCTTGCCGGATTTCGTTGGCTTGCTGGTCGATCAAGGTGTTGATGTACCGGTTGGAGAAATGTTCGGCACGCGCCAATTGCCAGCGATCGACCCACTTCTGCCAAAAGTCCCGGTCAGTGAACATTTTGCTCCACCAAGTGCTGCTGAAGAAAGGTCCGGTGTTCCAAGTACGCGGGTTGGTATCCCGGCCGTCCGTCGAACCCAGGGCGCGATCGAAATCCCAGTGCGGCCCGAAAACGATCTTACCATTGCGAGGCTTGTGGAAATAGGTGCTGAGCACCAGCGTATCGACGTTTCCGCTCAACACTTCTAGGACGTGAAAATCGATCCAGGAATCGACGTCGATGAAGGCGGGATAGCCCAAAACAGGATCGCGAAAATCCGGGCCCGCCAGCGCCTTCGCGAAGTCGATGAAATATTTTTTGATGTATTGCTCCTGCGGGTCGCGCTGCGGCAGTTCGATCTCACGCTCCTTCGGATCGACATAGCCGAGAATGACGCCACCACCCTGCAGGCCGCCGTCCCCTGGATCCAGTCGATCGATCTTGAGTAGAAAGCCGCCGGTAACCTCCGGTGGCGCGAGGTTCTCCGGCTTGAGTTTGTCGATATTGACCCGGTTCTTGCCGATGCTGATTTTCTCTTCGAGCACGTAGATGCCGTTGTAATTCGCGGCGCTGACCGGTCCGCCCGTCCGGTTCACATACACCTCCACGAAGCGCGTGCGCGGCGAATAGCGGCCCATGTCCCGGCTCAACTGATGAATAAACGGATTGTGGATGAGGACTGGCTCGTATTGGTTCGGCGCGTAAAGGACCCAGTCCGAATCCGGCGACATCCCTAGCAGGCCCTTGTTAGAATCCACGCCGAACTCATCCCAAAACTCCATCGCGAAGCTGAGTTTGGGTAAGCCCTCGGTGCTGGAACCGCGAACCTTGACCGCGCCACGCGTGGAAAAGCTTGGCGGGTCTGTCAACGCCGCGCGGCCTGCCACCGGTTCATAGACCGATATGTGCGTGTAGGCCTGGCGGCTCGAAGTGGGCTGGCCCTTGCCCATGGTGTGAAGAATCACGACCGGCAGGTCCGAGACGAAGTTCACCACGTTGTTGCTCAGGAGCAGAAAACTCTCGGTGCGCGGCGGCCCGGGCAGCAACCCCTCCTGAAACGAGCGCGCACGGACTTGCATCGTGTTGGTGATGGCGATGGGTGCGAGATAAACGGGCGATCCGTTCGTGGGCATATTGCCATCCAAGGTGTAACGGATGGTCGTGTTAGCGGCCGCCGCGCTCAGGGTGAGATCGAACTGGGTGACGAAGGTTCTGGTGACTTTCGAGAATCCCACCTCGGGGCCAAAGCCCGGCCCGCTCGTTTCGTTGAGCGCACCCGGAGTGGGCTTGACAAAGTAGCCGACCGTATCCGCGGTGCCTTCGACCCGGCCGTACGAAACATCGGTGAATTGTTTCGGATAGCCCGGTGCGAATTGTGAGGCGATCGTCCGCAGCGGCGTGACCAGGGCCAGGAATTCTCCGTCCGTCGAAAGTTTGAAGTTGGTGTGCAGGCGTCCCGTGACGTTAGTGCGATTCTTCTCCGACGCAAAGACCACCCAATAGGCTCCTGGCTCGACGGTGACATCCGGAAACGTCCATTTGGTCAAATTCGCTGCGTCATCCGTGAGGAACCAACCGTTCAAACTGGCCGGGCTTGTGCCGGAGTTGAAGATTTCAATCCAATCGCTTCTTTGTCCGTCTTCGTCGTTCAGCGTGCGGTCGTTGTCCACCATGAACTCGGAAATATACACACCTGGCGCGGGCGATCTCGAGTCGAGCCGATATGCCCAAGCTCCTCCCGCGAACGGATGCGCCGCTCCCACCAGATCGGTGATGCCGTGATTGGCCCGCCAGGCTACTGAGACGTCGCCATCGGCGGGTTGAGGAAAGGAAAAGATAAACATGCCGCGCGCGGCCTCCACTACGTTGGTCGCACCTGCTCCGTTGATCAAGAGGTCGCCCGCTTCCAGACCTTTCACCGCTTCATCGAAATGCACCTCCACCGTGATCAGCTCGCGCGCTGCGCTGCCGGGCGTCGGCACGATCGTTTCCACGACCGGCGCGGCATTATCGACAAAGATCGAGAAGGCCGGATCGATCACGAAATCGCTGCTGTCTCCCAACGAAGCGTTAAAGCCCTGGATCGTGATCACGTTCGACCCGGCGACCAGTACTTCCGAGGGGCGAGGTACGTCGTAAGTTTCAAAGGCGATCGGCTCAGTCACCGCACCGGAAGCCACCCCATTGAAACCGAGATTCCCCTCCGGAACATTGTGGCGCGCGACTTCCCGGCCGTTGATCCAGGCGATGAAGCCGTCGTCGCTCGCGGCACCGATCTGCAGGAAGGAGATTTCAGCCGGGTTCTCGATCAAGAATTTTCGGCGGAGGAAAACCGAGGAGTAGGCGCCCCGCATGTCGGTGAGCTCAGTGCCGAAGAGCGGCTCGCCATAGAACAGGGGCGTGTGCCCCACCGCCCACGAGGCATCATCGAAATTCAACTGCCGCCAGGCCGTGGCGTCTGGGGTCGAGGCCTCCTGCCGGCCTTTGAGGAACTTCCATTCCGCGCCGCGCGCGATCGTTTCCTCGGCGCGAGAAAAGGAAACGAGCATCCCAGACGCGGCCAGACCACCAACGCACGCAAGCAAAACAAGCAATTTCATGATTAACAGTGTCCGCAAGCTATCTGTTTTTCGTCACTAGCCAAGTGTGATTCTCGCGCCGCCAGTTTCGGCAGAAGCACGGCCGCTACGCGGGAATCTCGCGCGTTTCGTAGCCGTC